>JAYUBV010000605.1:0-11465 GCA_043740655.1 Pseudomonadota bacterium
AGTCTATATGGCCACTCTCGAAAAGTAACCCGCATTCGATTCACTCAAGCCCAGCGCTTCAACGCAGTAGACGAAAAGGTTGGGGTAATTCAACTTCCGAAAGGAATCGGATTTAACGGATAAAACCAAAGCCGAAAGCAATTCAGCTTCCGATTGCTTAAAGGTTTTAGCCAACGCCAAAGTTTTTTCATGGAGAAGAAATGCATTCATGAAAAATAGATAACACGGGCTTTTTCGGTCGCCGGGAAGGCCCCACGGTGCCCCGGAAAATCCGTAAATCAGAACTTCTTCTCAAACCGTCTTCAAAGCACATCTCAAAAGTAATCTGGAAAGGGGAGTTCCGACTTTCTCGTCGTTGCGAGTCGCCGGGCAGACGCCAGGCGGACGCGGCAATCTCGTCGAAAAATGCCGTACGGGAATACAGCTCTGCCCAATGCAACGAGATTGCTTCGGCCCCTGCGTGGCCTCGCAAGGACAGTTTAGGCGCAGTCCCCGACTACTTTTGAGACACTCTCTCAGGACGCTCGCGGAATCCCTGCTAATTCGGATACGCGGCACTAAGTTGAAGACTGATTTGGCCTCGGCCGCCTTCGAAGCCTCGCCCGCGCGACTCGACATGGAAAGAGTAGCCAGCAACTCCCCCACCCTTACCAACGAGCGGACCATCAAAGAAGGAGTTCCAACTTTTACATTCCCCTTTACCAACCAGCGGATTTCGTCATTCCACGGGATTGCTTCCACCGCTGCGAGGTTTCCCAACGACGAGCAATTAAAAATACCTCTCCCGCGGAAGGGCGGCCGCCAACCCCTGCCAGGCAACCTGCCCTTTTTCCAGTACAAGTGCGTTTTTCATCACCGCGATATCGTCCAGATCATGGGTAACCCACAGTACGGATAATTTTTCCGCGACGACTAGCTCCTGTACCACCCCCCGCAGATCTCGCCGCAGTTTCGGATCGAGCGCTGAGAAAGGCTCATCGAACAGCATCACCTTGAACCCCGACACCAATGCCCGCGCCAATGCCGCCCGTTGCGCTTCGCCGCCGGAAACCTCGTCGGGCCGGCGATCCGCAAGCTCACCCAATCCCAAACGATCGAGCCACGCGTGAACTTTGGGCCGCCAATCCGGATCCCCTGCGACCTCGAGAGGGAAGGCCACGTTGCGTTCCAGCGACAGGTGAGGAAAAAGGGAATTTTTCTGAAAGACGTACGCCAGACGACGCCGCTCGGGAAAGGCGACCGCGCGGTTCTCCCCTTCGATCCAAATCTCACCCCCGGTGTGGGGCGCGAACCCGCCGAGTGCGGTTAGCAGCGTGCTCTTGCCCGAACCGCTTTTCCCCATCACTCCGGTGATCTCGCCGGCGCCCACGGTTAGTTCGGGCACCCGCAATGAAAACGAGCCTACGCTTACCTCTAAATTCTTAACGGTGAGCGACACGTTTCCTCCCCGACACGATTGTTAAAAGCGATAGTAACCCTACGAGGATCACGGCGTAACCGAACCCCTCCTGGAAACGGTAGCGCCCCACCGATCGGAAAAGTTCTACCGATAGCGTGCTTACTTCGCCGGGAGAAAACAGTAGCACCGCCGCCACTTCACCCAACGACGACGCCATCGCGATGAGCACCGCGAGCGAGAGTGGCCACGCCATCACCGGAAGTTCTACCCTGCGAAAAACTTGGTACGGGGTCGCCCCAAAACTTACTGCGGTTTGTAGCAACGAGACGGGAATGCGGAAGAGCCCTTCGCGCACCGTGCGGTGGACCAGCGGTAAGGCGCCAAATGCCTGAACCACCGCCACCGGCCATAGCGAACCGCGGGTCGCCGCCATTAATTCGGGATAACGAAGCAACAAACCAACCGACAGTAGTAGCGAAGAGGCGGCTAACGGTAGACTGGGCAAGAAACCGAAAACAACTTTCGCCCACCGGGAGCTCACCATCCGCTCGACGTAAGCAAACCCGAACGCAGTGGGTACGGCGATCACGGCCGCCCGCACCGCCAGCCGCAGCGACTGACCTGCCGCCTCGACCCAGCCCGGATATTCCAAAGCCGGCAGTGCCCGAACTCCTTCCGCCAAGAGTGCGACGAGCGGAAACACCACCACCGCGCCGAGCACGAAGGTAAAAATTGTCCATAACGCAATCCATGAAACCGCCGAGCGCGGGGCGTACAGCGGAACGATTTGCTCCGATAAGGACTCTTGCCCCGTCGTGAACCAATCCCGCCGAAGAAAAACGAAATACAACAGCAGCGACACCGAGAAGGAGACTAACGCCAAACGCGCGGCCAAGGCGGGATTAAAGTCCATCTTCACCGCTTGGTAGACCGCAACCTCAAGCGTAGTCGCCCGCGGACCGCCCCCCAAAAAAAGGGCGACTACGAAGCTCGTGGCGCTAGAGTAGAGAAACGTCAGGACCGCGGCCCCACGCAATCCGGGCCATACGCGAGGCAAGGTTACGGTGAGAAACGTTTTCAAGCGCCCCTGCCCGAATGCCAATGAAGTCTGTTCCCACTGCCGATCCAAACCGCGCAGCCCCGATCCAATTCCCAAAAGGAAAAGTGGAAAGTTAAAGAACGCATTCGCAATAACAATTCCGGTTAAGCCGTAAATATCCACGGCGAGCCACGCCGCCGACGCGCCCGGCCCCGCGTTCCACCAGCCCGACCTTCCCCACACCGCCAGAATCGCCAGCACCACCACGAGGCTGGGTAGCGAGAAGCAGACGAGCGATAACCGGCTCAGCGCGGGCAAGCGACGGCTGCAATTTTCAAAAAGTAGATAAGCGCCCAACGCCCCAATCACGAACGCGAGCAACGTGCTGAGCAACGCCTGCCCGTAGGTGAAAACCACTACGCGCGTCAGGTACCCCTCCGCTAGCGACGGCTGCGGCGTGGAATCGAAGAGCCCCGTCCCCACGAGGTGAACCACGGGCCAGAGAAAGCCTCCGGCGAATAAAATCGCAAACGGCAGAAGCCCGAGCAAAAAGGCGTGGCGTTTCAGTTGCGCTATCACGAATGGCTCCAATGTAGGCGTTTCTTTGCGCGTGGGCAATTTATGGTAAAATGGAACCTCTACGTCCGTAGAATTTCCACCCCAAAAAAGCTCCCGATCTTCACGTTAACCGGCCTCGCCGTCGGCTAACGCCTAGAGGCAATATGCAAGCAACGCGACGATGGCTCCTCTGCGGAGTTATGGCCAGTTTCTGCCTGACCGTCTTTACCTGCTACGTATCGATGTCCTTGCATCCCCGTTTTGAGCACCGTGACGAAACCATCGACATGCAACTCAGGATCCTCGAAGGAAAGGACTACGTAGTAGACGGCGACTCAATTTACTTTCCCGAATTTCAAAATCGGGTGCTGTTTGGTCTGGTCCTTCGGGAAGTTTTGAAGGTCACTCCGCTAAAAAAACAGCTGACCTACCGAGTACTCCGATTTGCCACGGGCTTATTGGCGCTCTTTGCGTTCTGGACCTTGCTAACCCTGGGGGCCGGCGTTTCGGAACGCACGGCTTTGGTGGCCCTGGGACTTTTGGCCTACGCCAAAGTTTATACTTACAACCACGGCTGGGAGCACCCAACCGATTTCTTCGATGTCTTTTTCACCTGCGGTTTTGCGTGGGCGGTGTTTACCAAGCGACGATTAGCGCTTTTAGGAATCGTTATAGCCGCCAGTTTCAACCGCGAATCCTCCCCCTACGCCGGAGTACTCTGGTTTTTCATGCATGGATTCAGCGAGAAGTACAAACCACAGGTGAAAGAGATGGCCTTCGGCGCGTTGGTCTCCGTAACTGCACTGGCGGCCGTGCTTTCCCTGCGTTACGGCTTCGGCGGCTGGCGGGCGATTGCTCCCCAGACCACGGGCATCATCTGGATCGCATCGATGCTTTACGCGGCGATGAAGAATCCGCTGGATGGTTGGTTAACCCTGCTCGTGTGCCTGGCGATACCCTACGCCTACTGGATCGGATCGCGGTGGAAGACCCTACCGGCGGAATGGCAAAGGCTCACGATTGGGGGAGTCGCGGTTGCCTGCCTGTCGGGCTTTTTCTCGGTGATGATGGAGCTGCGAACTTTTCTTCCCGCTATCACAGTGCTCACGCTGGTTGCCGCCAAAGCCGAAACTTTTGGCCAAACCTCCGTCTTACCCGCTGCAACAAAAGTGCGAACGCTCCAAGCCGCCTAATGTTTAAGGCTCCATCAGCGAGGCGTGATCAACGCTTTGGTCCATTGGCTCGTCCAGTAGGTGCGGTTAGCTTCGAGGGTGGCGGTTGCCATCGTTGGCGTTTCTTTAACCTTAGCCAATTTATCAAACTCGGGCGGCAACTTCACCGCGACCGCCGGGTACATCCATTGACGCGTGGGCAGTGCCGACTGGAACTTGTCCGATAGCAACGCTTCAACCCACTGGCCGGCTAAACCCTTCTGCGTCGACGCTTTCACGACGCCCACCCCTTCGGTTTGGCGGAAGTGCCCATCCACAAAAACGACCGTCTTAAACGCGTCGGACTTTTCTTCTACCAAATGGTACGCGGGGCTCGTGGTGTAGGAGAGGACGTAGTCGCACTCTTTCTTTAGAAACGCGCCGTAAGCGCTCGACCAACCCGGCGCCACGGTAACCAAAAGAGGGGCAAACCCCTTCCAAAAATCGAGGTATCCTTCCTTCGGGACCAGCGCCCCGACCCAGCCCAGCAAACTCTGTCCCAGGCTCGACGTCCGAGGGTCCTCAATGATCACCTTCTTGTTCAGCGTCGGATCCTTAACCCAGTCGGTGAATTTCTTGCCCGTAGCGGGCTTGGTGCGACGGCTATCGTAGACGAAAGCCAAGTAACCGTAGTCGAAGGGCACCGCCTTATTGGAATCGAACCGGATCGCGGCCGGCACGCGCTCGATTAACTTTGCGTCGAGCTTATCAAGCCACGGTTCGGCCTTTTCTAAAAGAAGTCCGTCAAAGCCCCACAGGACATCGGCCTTCGTCTTGGCCCCCTCCACCTTCACCTGTTGAATCGCCTCGGCGGCCGTCGAAAAGGAGACTAGCTGGGTTTTGATGCCGGCCGTCTTTTCCAACTCCGTGGCGAAATATTTGCCGAACGAATGCTTTGAGGCCAGCGAGTCGTAGGTATACACGGTAACCGTCTTGTCCAGTCCGAGCGCCAAGGTGGTCAGCGTGATTAGAAATATGGAAACTAGAGTGTGGTGCGGCATGCCCGTTCTTATCAAACGATACGGCGTAGGAGCAAGGCGCCCCATTCCTGGAGATAACGGGCCTCTTCGAAGCGGAACCCCTGTTTCGATACGAAGGCCAGCGTTTCTTTGATCTGCGGAGCTAAGAGCCCGGCCAGCACCAGGTAACCGCCGGGGCGGCATAGACGCTTGTACTCGGGGGCGAGTTCGCGGTGAGTTTCGAGCAAAATGTTCGACAGTACCACCGAGTACGGACCGTTCAGGGTTTTCAGGTCCTCACCGCTCACGACTACACGTTTGCAGTGGTTGTGATCGCAGTTTTGCTGCGCGGCCTCAACGGCCAACGGGTCGTTATCAATCGCGGTGATATTGCGATAATTCAGGCCGTGCGCGGCCATCGCGAGGATGCCGGTCCCCGTACCCACGTCGAGCAGATTCTCTTTGCTGGCATCGGAATATAGGCGCGTCACCTTTTCAAGGAGTCGCAGCGACAGGCGGGTGCTCTGGTGCAAACCGGTGCCGAACGCCTGACCGGGTTCCATCTCGATGGGGATCATGCCCCACGGAACCGGCACGCTGGATTCCCAGATCGGCTTCAAAAAAAACAGCTTAGTCAGTTTCTGCGCGTGAAAATATTTTTTGTAGGCGTCGGTCCACTTCTCTTCTTTGACTTCGGTAAGGGTGAAGGGAATGACCGTTTTCGTTTGGCCAAGATCTTTTAACGACGTGACGTAGGCCTTCATCTCTGGCTCGACGACGCTTCGACAAACCTCAGGAAAATAAGCCACGAGCGTCGTCGCCGTTTCTTCCACGCCTTCGGCGCCAAGCTCGAAGCAACGGTTCGACAGCGCCTCCCACAACTCGGTGGGGGCGGTCAGCTCTACTTTAAACCAGGCCATCTAAATGAGTTCCTTAATCCCTGAATTACTGATGCGGAAGGCCGTAGACCCCATCGAAGATATCGATACTTTCGATTTCCTTCTCGATGTCATGATCCTCGTCGCCACTCTCTTCTCGATCGCGGGCGACTTTACGCTTCTCTTTCGCTTTGGCTTCCAAGGCCGCCAAGCGACGCTGAGCCTTTTCAATCTCTTGCGGGTCGGATAGCAGTTCGATTGCTTTTTTCCAAGCTTCTTTCGCCTCGGCGTAGCTTTTGGTCCCTTCGAGGGTGAAACCTAGCCAGGCGTAATTACTTCCGTTCTTGGGTTCTAGCCCGATGGCCCTTTGGAAGTGAGTTCGCGCCAATTTTGCATTCTTGGCGTTCAAAGCATTGATGCCCAGCTCGCGGTACGCCATTCCCTCTTTGGGCCGACGTTTGAGAAACGTGGTCAGCAGCGCGGTGGATTTATCCAGCTGGCCGCTTTTGCGTAGCAGAATCGCCTTACGGATTTCCTTCTGCGGAATACGACTTTCCGGAGTCGAGTCGAGTTGCGCAATGGCACCATCGAAATCCTTTTTCTGCGCTAGACGATTAATCGCTTCCGGCGCGTACTGATGCAATTTTTCGTTCGCTAGCGGCGAGTCTTTTTGGATGGCCAGCGCACGCTGCCAGAACTTCGTCGCTTCCTTAATCTTGCCGCGCTTTTCGAAGAGCACGCCCATCTGTTCGAGAATTCCGGGATCGCCCTTATCGAGCTTGTAGGATTCGACCAGCCACTTGGCCGACTCACTGAACTTATTCTCATTGAGCGAAATCACGGCCAGGTTGTATCGGCTGCCCACGTGCTTCGGCCAAGCCTTGGCGGTTTTCTCTAAAAACTCTTTGGCCTTAGGAATTTCATTCTTGGAAAGATGGTAACGGGCGAGGCCCCACGCGGCGCGACCACGTGTCGGATCTTCCGCCGCCACTTGCCGGTAAAGGAAGGCCGCCGTGTCTTTTTGATCCTGCAACTCGTAGAGTTCCGCGCTGGTCTCTTGGACCTGGGCTCCGATGGAACCGGTTTTAAATTCATCGGCCATGGGCGCCAGAATTGCGCGAGCTCCGATGTAATCCTTCTTCTGCATCTTAGCGAAAGCGTTGAGCAGGCGAATCTGGGGCGAGCTACCGCCCTTCTGCAGCATCGCTAACAGTCGGTCGCCCGACTCCGCTTTTCCAGCGCGGAAAAAGACCCAGGCGCAGAGCATGCGCTGTTCGTTATCCACGCCCTGCAGCGACTCCACGTGACGGCACTGTGGAATGGCATCGGCGATGCGGTTTTCCTGCACCAGCTGTTTCAGCGACGTGTCCGCGACAGCCGCCGCGGTCAGTCCAAAACTTAGGAAAAATGAAATGAGGAGCAGGTGGTATGGCACGGTAACTTATCGGCAAGTCCCCGCCCTGACTTTAGTCGGAGTAACGCGGCGCTAAACAAACCTCTTGGTTCTCCGCGATGCCATGCAAGCCACTATGAATATAGCGAAAACAAGGATCTGCACTACTTGATTGACTCGCTGCGCTAAAATTAGCTACACACCCCAGATGTTGGCGCTGGGGAACCTGCTGTTAATTGATGACGATCCGTTGGTCCTCGAGGCTCTTAAAGTCTCGATTCAGGGACTTCAAGCCAAGGAAGCCTCCCTCTTTGAACTAAGCGACCTGGATAGCGTGTCCGACCTTTTGGATCGTGTTCCCGTCTCCGTCATTTTGACCGACATTCACCTAGGCGAGCAGGACGGCCTGTCGCGTTTGCACGAATGGAAAAAGAAGACCGGCGCCGTGATTTTTGCGGTGAGTGGCGATAACCGTCCTTCCCAAGTCGCCCGTGCGTTTGCGGTGGGCGCCGACGGATTTCTATCCAAGCCTTTTCAGCCGCCCGAACTTCGCGAGCTGCTGCGCAAACACTTTACCAACGGGGCGATTCCGGCGGTGAAACCCACTCCGGCCAAGGCCCCCGCCCTGCCGTGGCTGGTTGGACAATCGCCGGCCATCCAACACCTCGCGGGGCAGATTCAACGGCTGCGTGGAAAAGTCAGCCTCAACATTTTGATTCAGGGCGAAAGCGGTACGGGTAAAGAACGCGTCGCACGCGCGCTGCACGCCCAGGAGCCCGAAGCGAAGTCGGCCACCCGAGATAGACCAGGGCGCCCGTGGGTAGTCGTGAACATGGCGGCGTTGCCGCCGACGTTGATTGAGTCGGAACTATTCGGCGTCGAAAAAGGGGCCTTCACCGACGCCAAGGTTTCGCG
The DNA here is from genome assembly GCA_043740655.1 of Pseudomonadota bacterium. GTDB lineage: Bacteria > Bdellovibrionota > FAC87 > UBA2466 > UBA2466 > JBGSST01. The sequence goes on from JAYUBV010000605.1 coordinate 8,353, forward strand.
GCCGGGTAAGTTCGAGTTGGCGGACAAAGGCGACCTTTTCTTAGACGAGATCGGCGATCTCCCGTTGGAGGCCCAGGCCAAGATTTTGCGCATCACGCAGCAACGACACGTGGAGAGGCTCGGTTCCACCGAAGGCAAGACGGTCAGCGTGCGGCTGATCTCCGCCACCCACCGCGATCTGGAAGCCGAGATCGAAGCAAAACGCTTTCGTGAAGATCTCTACTTCCGTTTGGCGGAAGTCGTGCTCTGCGTTCCCGCACTTCGTGATCGTCTGGAAGACATTCCGGATCTAGTCGCGGACTTTCTGCAACAAAGTCCGCTCGGTGACGGGCGTTCCTTCTCCTCGGAGGCCTTACGGGAACTTCAGGGCTACCGCTGGCCCGGCAATGTTCGCGAGTTGGAATCGGCGCTCAAACGATCGCTCGCCTTCTCCAATGATACCGAAGTCAGCCGTATTGAATGGACGCCGCACCAAACTCGCGCGGCGCGCCCCGGAAAAAAATTGGTAAAAGAGATTCAGAGCACCGAGCAGAAATTGGTGTGGAATGCGTGGCAGAAAAGTGACGGCAAGGCGGACCTTGCCAGCCGCGAGCTGGGCGTTTCCAAGGCCACTTTCTACCGCCGCCTAAAAGAGGCCCGCGACGAGCAAAAGCGGTCGGAGTAAGTTACTTTTTCGCCGGAACCCGGCAGCGGCCCCTCGTTTCCGAGAAGGCACACAGCGTCTGTTTCACGTGCAGGAGCTTCGCATCCAGCCCGGTCAGGATCTTCTTCGCCGTTTCGCGACAGTAAGTTTCCGCCACGGCGAGCACCGTGGTCTTAGGCTCCCCCGGTGGAAGCGAAAACCCCCGGGTGAGAATTCGGCGCGCCGTATCGCTCTTGCAGCCCTTCAGTTTAGCCGCCGGGGAGGGAGCTACTGCGCGGTTCTTCTCCTCGGAAAGCTGTAAAAAGGGGGCCGCCACCGCCACGCTAACCCGCTTATCGAAGAGGTCCGCAAATTCTAGGTAGTAGCCGGCTTCGCGCGAAGTGTTTTGCAACATCCGATGGGCTGTCGAAGCGCAATCGTAGCCGTCGGCGCCACGATCGAGGCACGCCTCCGCATTCCTACGCACCAGCTGGGTATATACGCTTTGGAAATCCTCGTACGACGCCAGATGAGGATAGTCCTTTAGCAACACCTCCCCCACCGCATCGCCCCCCGCCGACGCTTCGCGCATCATCGTACGCAGGTGGCCCGCCGCGGCCCGTTCGATCAGTTTATTCCAACGCGGGCTTCGTTCCCCAGTAGCAACGTTGGCGAGCGGCAGCAGTGCCTCGGCGAACTGCTCGCGGTAGACCATCGCTTCGATCTGATCGAGCGATATTCGCACCGGCTGTTCGGCCTCATTGGCCGCCAGGGCAATGGCCGAGGTAATGCCTAAGAGCCATACCGCCAGACGGCGCGAAATACTTGGGATCCTTGATGTCTTCACGGCTTTCATTATACCGCCGGGCCATTGTAACGGACGAACTTCAATTGACCCGTAGCGTTAATTAGTTTATATTGCTGATCTTTTGGGAGGTTCCGTGGCCCCTTCGCGTCGCTCTAGCCGGTGGTTCTTCGTACTCGGGTCGCTCTTGGCGTTTCCGGTCGGTACCCACGCCACCATGAAGTTCCCCCTCGATTTTCAACGTACGATGGATCTTAAAGCTATTTCCCGCGACGGCGTAGTGCTGGGTTACGAGTCCTTCGGGGTGACGAAGCTGCAGCTCTTGGCCAAAGTGAGCGGGGATCCGGAGAAAAACGCGGCCACCTCGATGCTCGTGCGCCACACGATCGACGGGAAACCGGGGAGGAGTAATACCACTAGGTACTTCGCCCAGGCCGCGGCCAACGCCGGCTGGATCAAGTACGAGCTGACGTTTGAAAAAGCGGGCGTGCACGAAATTTTGCTCACGCCCCGTTTCCTTGAAGTGAATGCCCGTTGTCTACAGGGCTGCGGACGTTCGGAGATTTCGCTGGCCGAAGTGCTGCGTGAAATGAATGACGATGAGCTCGCCGTTTTTGTCGGACAGCTCGAAGGCATTTTGAAAGCTCGCCTTTCCAACCACGAAAAGGCCAAAGCCTATATCGCTAAGCTCAAGAATCGTTTGCTGGCGCGCGATCCGCAGCTGGGACGTCGTTTTCCGGTGCTGCCGCCGCTAGCCGTCGTCGACGGCTGGCGCAACGCACTGACCCTGCTCGCCGATGGCGAAGTCAAACCCAAGTCGAAACCTTCGTCGGTATGGCGAGACGTTTACAAATCGTTCGCGGCGAAACCGCTGCCGGGCCCGGTCGCCCTCGACGCTAAGATTCCGTATTTGCGCAGTGGCCATTTCCTGTCGAAGGCCCTCACCCCGAACTTTGTGGCGGAATCGCAGGCGCTCGCCTCCGTGATGACCGCGCTATCGCAGGATGACGACTACCGCCTCGCGATTGAAGACGGCGAAGGCGATACGCACGAACTCGAGAGTCTCGACGAGTTTCTCGATTTTCTGTGGTCTACCGGCCACCGCCTGGAAATCCATGACGAGCGGGCCTTCGCCAACTTTCTGGCGTACACGTGGCACGATAAATATATCCGTTGGCCCACGTGGATGAAGACCGACGTGATCCTTCCGAGCGGTCAAGAGCTACTCTTCCCCGCCCCGCACAGCCAGTTCGTGTGGCAAATCACCGGTCCCCAAATAAATGGTCGAGTAGCTTTCTACCTAGGCATCAGCGGCGCCGGTTTCTTTCCTGCCTTCGACGAACAGCGACCACAGTGGACCGGGCTTAGGTCGCACTACCTCGTCACCGATTCCGACAAGGCCGGCAAAAGGAAAATTCGAACGGCCACCTCCGCCGCGGAAATCTACCTGCAACGCAACCACGAAGAGTTCATAAAATTTGCTAGCCAGTTCGGCGGCGACGGCTACGGATACCTGGGGATCTGTAACGATGCCTCGGCGGTAATCGAACGAGCTTTATTCCCCCGCTCCACTTTCTACCCGCTGTTCCGCGCGCCGGAACTTCTGGAAAAAAGTCACCGCATAGACGAGCTAACGGACATTTTCAAAGTGCTGCCTTACGACAGCCTGCCTATTGGTTCGGTCGG
>JAYUBV010000606.1:0-3544 GCA_043740655.1 Pseudomonadota bacterium
ATCGTCGTCAGTTACGAGACGCACGCCAATACCGGTATCGAAAGGGCGCTTATCGCCACACCCCACCGCAAAGGCGATCCTATCAAGGGGCGCATCGCCGCCACCTTTTCCGAACCCATCGGCGTGCCGGAGTGGATGCCGTGCCACAACGTGCCGACCGATCGCGCGCTTTTTTCAAGCCGCTTCACGCTTCCGGAAGCGGAACGCGTCATCGCCAACGGCGATCTCGTAAGCGACGAGGTCAAAGACGGCGTGCGCACGATGGCCTACCAAACGAGCTACACGTTACCGACCTACCTGATGGCCTTTGCGCTCGGCGACTTTCAGGTGGAAACGGACACCAACGGCCGCGTGCCGCTTCAGATTTGGCACCGTTCCGGCCTGGCCGTGGACACCGCCGGCATGTTCAAGGAGCTGCGCCGATTCATCGGCGTCTTTGAAGGGCTGCTCGTTCCGTATCCGTTTGAGAAGTACGCGCTGGTGCTGTTGCCCGCTTACACCAGCGGCCTAGAGCACGCCGGCATTACCTTCCAGGGTGAGACGCGTAGCTCGCACGCCCGCGTAGCGCACGACCTAGAGTTCTCGGCCCACGAGCTGGCCCACCAGTGGTTCGGCGATCTCGTCACCGTCGCCACCTGGGACGATCTTTGGATCAAGGAAGGCATGGCCACGCTGCTCGCCCAAGAGGCGCTTCGCCCTTATGAGGACGAAAACAACAGTGGCCGCCTACTCGTAAAGGACTTTACGATTAAGACGGGCGAAGCCGTCCGAGATCCGCGCCTCGCCCCCAACGATAAATACACCACCGGACCGTACGGCCGTGGGGCTTGGGTCTACAGCCAAATCCGTTCGATCCTGGGAGAGAAATCTTTCTGGGGGGTGCTGACCGGCTTGATGAAAAAATACAAGTTCGGTGCGATCGGGACCGATGAGCTACTCGCGGAGTTTAAGGACGAGCTCGGCGAGGAAAACCTCGCCAAGTTGAAAAAGGCGCTCGTCGCCAAAACGTTGCCCGCGTTCGAAAAGATTACCGTAACCAAGGACCGCCTCTCGCTGAAGTTCAAAGACACTCAAGGTTCGATGATTGCGCCGCTCACGTTGACGTACATGGCTACGGACGGAACGGTAACCGAGTACACGGTAACGGCGAAGGAGACGTTGGACATTCCCCTGTCCGACGGTGGAATGCTACTTTTCGACGCTCCGGATCGCCACCCGTGGTTTGATTTCGTCGCCCGCGAAGACATGCTCACTCTTCTTTCGCCGCTGATGATTCCTCAGACGGCGGAGGCCAAGCAGAAGTTTACTGAGCTAGCGGCCCATCACCAGACGGATGCGCTCTGGCTGCGCAAGGGTTGGAAGTTAGATGCCCGGACCTTCGGCCCCTTTTACGGCAAGCTTAATAGCGAGCTGGCCCGTTACCGAGCGCTACAGCTTGGCTGCGATCTCGCCAAGGGCACTGCGGAGTGGAAGACGGCCCTGGAGCCGATCCTTAAAAATCCGCCGCAGCTTGGCCTGCAGGATCCAACGGCCAGCGAAGGATTGTCTTCCTGTCGAAGCGCGATGGGGGATGATTTTTTTGCGGCCAGCTGGGCGCAACTTATCGGCAGCTCCGTGGGTGGCGGATACCTTGAACCCGAACTGCTTCTACTAACACTAGTCTCCACCTCCGCCGACGTGGCATTCGATAACGCTAAAACGCTCATCGCCCGTGGCGCCACCGTACGCACGCAGCGGATGATGACCCAGCTGATGCGCCGGCACTGGGGAGGAAAGGGCAAGTACAAAAAGCCCAAGGACGGGGCGCTCTGGACGGCGTGGGTTCGCGACTTTATCACCACGAGCGAAGTGGAAGAGACTCTAGAAGAGGCGCTAGATATTCTGGCCGACGCAAAGGACAAAGAGGCGCTTCCGATTCTGGCGAGAATGCTGCCTACTGCCACCTCTCCGATACTGCAGAAAGAGTTTTTCTGCACCGCCTACAAGATCACCGCCAACGGCAAGTCCGGCTGGCCGGGGTTCGTGAAGGAGCTGGGCGATCCGGCACAGTTGTCGGACAGGATCCGGGCTCTCATCACCGAGCCCAAGGCGTGTTTAAAGGAAGAGCAGACCTAATCAGAAGCTGTAGGCGACGGACATTCCGTACGATTGGCCCGTGGCGCGTCCGACGCCCTGACTGGTGGCGATGGAGCCGGATAGCGTTTTGGTGATCACCTTGGAAAGTGAGAAGTCCACCATGCTTACGTTGAAGTGGTAGCGCACCGCCGGCGAAGGAAGCGAAGCATCCGTCTTGACCAGGAGCTGGCTGTAGAAGGACCGATCGCTTCCGCCCGTTCCCAGCAGGAAAGCTCGGTAAACGCCCAGATCCAGCGCGGGGCACGAATACTCTACCTTCGAGAAGTCGCGCATAATGTCGTACCCAATACGAATATCGCCGAGAAGCGGATTGGGCCGCGTGGCCGGGCCGGTGGCGCCGCTGGGCGACGGCTTCGCCAGCGAGATGCTCTGCACGCTCGCCTCTTGTAGCGCGCGCATGGTGCGTTCCACCGACTTCATGCTCTTCCAGTTTTTCAGCTGTTGTTCCACTCCGCGCTGCAACCTCAGCTGCAAAATCTGCTGGGCGAAGGCGCGGCGGTAATCTTTTTCAGCGATCGCGGCGTCGTGAAATTCGAGTGTGCCGGGATTGATGTGCTTTTGGTTTTGCGATTGGCGCGTGCCGTAGTTGGCATTCAGTTCGTGGAAGGACCAACGTTGCTGGTATTCGCGTTCGATACGATCGTCGAGTGCGGCCACGTACGTGCGGTAAAACTGATCGTCGGTTTGAAGAGGGTTCGGAGCAAGGATCGAGGTCATCATCTGGGAATCAAGCTTAGCGGTGGTCGTGCCAGCGGGAATAATCGCCGACGGTCGGCGAGGCTCGGCAAAAACGTCGACGCCGTAAGCGGCGACGCTAAATGCCTGGGCGGCAGCCACCAGCACCAGGACTGACAAATTTTGGCTTAATTTCCCCATGAACCCCTTTAGGAACCTTGCGTTCCTGTAGAGGCCTTGAGCAAGTGTCAGGCCAACCGCCCTACTGTTCAATTTGTAGCGGATTGCCGGGGTTTTAGCTTGGGGGGTGTCTAAAGCTTAGGCAGCCCACGCCGCAAAGGTGCTTGGGAGACGACTATGGAGGCCTAAGCGGTCATTCTGACTTGGCTTTCCAGCCCTGTGCCCAACTGTCGAAAAATTAGACAGCGGGTGTCTAACGCTTTGACAGTTTGGTCCGGGTAATTGGCACCGGTAAGGGTTCGCGCACCGCCTCGTGGGGAGCCGTTTTACCTATGTTTCTGGGCGCTTCGGGGCTTCCACCCTTAAGCCTCTTTTGGTCCACGAGCTTTAAGTAGCGGAAACTTGCATACTCAAAAAGATTAGGGGCTTTGCCCTCCCCGCGTGGAGCCAACATGACGTCATTGCTGCCACCGCCACCACCGCCGCCTTCGCCGGGAGGTCCGCCCAACAATTGCGCGAGCATGGCTTCGAAAGGATCGGGGCCCTTTTCGCC
>JAYUBV010000607.1:0-3543 GCA_043740655.1 Pseudomonadota bacterium
CCAGTCCGAGGAGCTTCGCTTCGGGTTCGAGCTCCAGGAATCGGGCGGGCACGGCTCGGTGGCCAGAGCCGCCATCGAGATCAGAAGCAGCAAAGAAATCGCTTTCATCACCAGAGTCTAGCAGTTTTATGGTCGGCTTCACTTCGGCGCCAGTGTCCGGCTAACCGCGATTTTTTGCTTAAAGGAATCCGTCCGCACCACCGATAGGCATAGAGAGGTCCCTTGAATTCACGAGCCGCCATCACCGCCGTCTTTTTCTTTACGGGAACCGTGCTGGTTTCATCGTGCGGCGTGCCCATCTGCGTGGTGGGGCTCGGAAACTGTAAGGCGATCTTCGATAAATACCAGAACCAACCGACGCCCTCGCCCGTCCCCACCACCGCCCCTACACTTGCGATCAGCGGCGTTTCCAGCATGTCGATAGCCACTACGCCGACGTTTCGTTTCACCGCTACCGGCGGCAACGGCACGTACACCTGGAAAGTTAACCCCACGTCTTGCGGCACCTTCAGCTCCTTCACGCCTGGTTTCTTTAACGCGACGACCGCGCAAACCTGCACCGTCACCGCCGTCGACAGCAGCCCCGCCGCCGTTACCGGCAACTTCGCCCTGACGATCACCCCCTAAAACCGGGATGTATTCGGCGAGTTCACTGCCCGAATGTTTACCCCGCTGACCAACGCGTACGCGGAATCGCATTTCTCTATTAGTAACGGGAGCCTTCGCGTCGCCCTGGGCACTTAGCCCCCCGTGCGCTGCCTGTCCTCCTAGCAGATACACGTTGCCGGTGCCGGTAAACGTCCCCCGGACCGCCTCTTGCACTGGTAGATCGCAAAGTCTTTGGTTGGATGGGGGATAGATGTCAGGACACATTCGGGCGCTCCGGCTCACGCTGGTCGCGGCACAATTGGGGCTTCTCTGCTACTCGGCCACTAGCTTGGCCGAGCCCGGCTTGCCCGAAGAAACTCCACACCACCCGCCGCGAGGCGAATGCAGTTTGAGCCTTGCCCAAATCGTCAGCCTTCGCGGCAGCACCGCCGTGGCGGCTCCCAAATTTAATGCCGACACGTTGATGTCCTACCTTAAGGGGCGTTTTGGCGAACTGAACTCCGAAGAGGGGCGCGAGGCCGTACTCGACGGAATGGGGAAACAACTTCAGGTGGATCTACGTGCCGGCAGCAACGTTCAGGAGACCGTCGCTGACCAGGCCGACCGAGGAACCCAGACCAAAGCCTTTGTCGCCGGTTTGAACGGACTGCGGGCCGACGTCGACGCCGTGAAAATGACCAGTGCCCCTGAGAGTTGGGCCCTCAGTCTAGCCCGACGTACGCCGGTTTTGGGCCGCATGATCGCTAACCGTAAGGGCAGCGCAGAAGCGGGTCTGGATGACATCGGTCGCTTACGCGGTCGAGTGGATACGCTGGTGGGGCAAGGGGTAGAGCTTCGCTCCGCATACCGCCGGGACCAGGTCGACACCGAAGCTGATCTATTCGAACTCGATAGAAAAATTTATATGGTTGAGCGATTTCGCGAGATGCTCGACGCCGAGGTCTCCCAAATGCCGAAGGCGGGGCCCGAGTGGGGATTTTTGAGCCAGGTGGTCGGAAAGCTCGAGGACACTGAAGAAAAATTACGATCTCAATCTATTGTACTGCGTAAGGGGAGCACCCGATCGGCCATGGTACAGCGAACGATTAGCGAGGGAATTGCCACCCTTCGAGACGTGACCTCAATTCACCTGCTCGACCTGGAGTCGTCGCTGAGCGACGAGGCCGGAGCCGCCTCGGCGGAACAGATGCAAGAGCTCGCCGCGGACATCAAGCTCAAGGCCCAACAGGCCAGCGAGCGCGTGGCGGAAAGAATTTTGGCCGCGACCAAACGAACGATCGAGATGCAATCGGCCGGGGCACTCGATCCGTACGGCGAAACTAAAGCTGGTTTCAATCTGGATCAGGCTCGTCTGGCTCAGGAAGAGTTTGACCGAGAACGGGCCTCCCAACGTCGAGGACGCCTCCTGCAACTTAAAGCGGCGGAGCAACGAGAAAAGTTAATTATCGAACAGGCTGAAGAAAAACGCGCTATAGCCCTAGGGCTCGAGCCCGCGGGGTCCACTACCCTGGCGCTGCCTCCGCCTTCGGCACGGTAAGAAAGGACATGTGGCATCCCTGGTGACATTGCTGATCGCCTGGGCCGCGTCCTCCACGGCGCTGGCCGCCGATCCATCGCCGACCTGCATTACGCCGTTAGCGGTGGTCGGGCGGTTGGAAGAGCTGAGGGCCGGGGCCGCTAGTACCACCGTCCATGAGCGCGCTTTGGCCAAGTATTTCCGTCCCGGCGCCATATTTAACGAACCGCTCATTCAAAAACTTTTACTGGCCCAAGTCGCGGTACTTTCGAAACAACGCGAGGCCTCGAGAAGTTGGAGACTCACTTCCAAAACCAACTCCGAAATCTGGAACAGCTTAAGCGAATATCATCGCAAGGACAGCTTCAAAGGTTTTTGGTACCTACGGCAGCTTTATACCGATATGGCGGACTTTATTGTGGAAGAGCCCTTCTACGTAAGCCGGGATAGCGGCAGTGCTGAATACCCTTGGGCATTGAACGTGTCGGGGCCGACTGTCACCTTGCAGTTCCTCCGTCAGTTGAAAGCAAGCTTCCCCGATAAAATGATGGAGCCCGTCGGTGAGACGGGCGAAGCCGCCATGGCCCGTTTAAAAGAGCTGCGCGATATCATCACGCCACTGGGCTGGACCGAAGAGGAGTATTACCGGCTGGCGCCGATCGTGAGAGATTTTTTCGCCGATATGGAAAAATCGCTAGACCAGCGACACGCACTTCCGCGCGTGATCTCGGAATTCTACCCGTGGCTAATAAAGCGCCCACCGTTAGAAGAGCAGGTGCGGCATACCGAAAAGCTGTACGACGGGCAGCAAAAGGGATTGCTCGATTACGGCTCTTCTTTCTGGTCGCGGGCTGGAAATCTCTTTTCCTCGAAGGAAGCGCGAATCAGCAAAGCGCTCGAGCCCAACGCGCAGCTCCGGACGAAAGCCCGCGAAGAACTCGCCGCCGTCAATCTGAAGATCCAGGAGTACGCGGCAAAGCTAGCCCAGCACGGTCTGGAAAGGGGGAATGACAATGAAAATTCGGTCATCGTCAATCCACAGCTCACGCTAGCGGCCCAAACCCACGTGAACGATCCGCCAAACGCCCACGCCCCTAGCTCCAACCGATTCGATGCCGCCCGCCGCGAGATCGTCGAACTAGACGCGCTCATCGCGGCCTACTTCTCCCCGTCAGGGCTATTTGGCTTGAAAAAAGTGGTCGAGCAAAAAGGAAAATTAACGACGGCGGAAGATTACCTCACCTTGATTCGGAAACTGCTGACCCCGCCGCCCATGGGTGAAAACAAAACGGGTGCGTACGAAGCCGAGCGGATGCTTAAAGAATGGAAATCGTACCTCGACTCTCTCGGAGTCACGGAGGTGCAGTACTTAACGCTGCTCGCCGACCTCCGTCAGGTCGAAGGGGACGCAAGCCTAC
>JAYUBV010000608.1:0-30877 GCA_043740655.1 Pseudomonadota bacterium
TTCCCAAGGATAGTCACGCACCACTTTTCCGGAGATAAGTTTCTGCGTGACGTCTAAACAGACGTCGCGCTTGCCCAGCAGTGTGGAGTGAACGTGTTCATTCCCACCCGCGATAAGCCCCGCGGCTTCTCGCTTGGAAAAGATACCGCTCTGTATGTCGAGCGGCATTTTTTTTGCTGCGTTGGATTTCACTAAGCTACTTTCTTGGTGTCGGGTTCAGTTTTCTTTTCGGTCAAAAGAGTCAATTCCTTGGCATCTAAATTCAACGCATCGCGAAGCGCTTCTTCCTCGCCGAAAATGGGCGCGACGGGCGCGACGGGCTTGGCTTCCTGACGCCAGAGCGTTTCGTCGTCTTTTTTGCCGTGCAACGCAGGTGACACTTCGGAAAGCCGGCGTTTCCACTGGATAAGCCAATAACCGGCGTCGTCGGTAAGCGCCATATCGCCTAAGTGGCCCCGGAAAGCGGACGTCAGCTTCTCTTTCAACTCACCCGCGTTTTTCTCGCGCCCTTCCACTAAAATGCGTGATAGAGCCGATTCGCCCAAAATTTTTCCGTGGCTGTTGGCGGAGTCTAAAAAGCCCGGTGACACGAACAGTAAAGAGTCACCGATTTCCATTTCGTACTGTGCCTCCTGCAAGGTCGGCCGTGATTTCAATCCCAACCACGAGCCTTCCAGCGAAAGATCTTCCACCTTGCCGCGAACCCGGTGCAACAGGAGCGGACCTCGCTGATTTGCGGACGAAACGCGAACTTCGCCGGTCTCCAAGTTTACAAAGCAAAGGTAGGCGGCCGCACCGAAGGCACCGTTACCGCGCGCCAGCAAAACTTGGTGCAAACGAGCCAAGATCTCGGCCGGATTCGGTTTTCGTTCGGCGTCCTTTTGGGTAAGCGCCAATAATACCGATCGCGCCGCGTTCGCGGTGAGCGAGCCCGAAAAACCCGGTGAAGTTGCATTCCCGACGAAGATTCCCATCCATTGTCCCCACCAGATGGTTTCTCCGAAGAAGCCCGGTTTTTCGCGGCAACGCTCCAGAAATACTTCGCTGTCCACCGCGAGGGTTCCGATTGGCGAAAAACCGTAGCTTGAGCCTTCTAGCAACGTGTCCGCCACCTTTACTTCCTGTTCTTTAGCGATCTGGATCGCTTCCGAAAGATAAGCGCGGAACTGCTCGTAAACCTGATTCAAACGTTTTCCCAACGCGCCCAATTCATCGTCACCACGTTCGAAGTCCGGCTTGGACTTAGGATTTCCCAATTTGGCACACGTATCGACCATGCGGTTGATACGGCCTTTGAGCCGCAGTGAAAAGGTAAGGAAGATCAGAAAAAACAATGACCCGATGGCGCCCATCGCGGCGACGGCTTGCTGGCTCGCCCGTATCCACGGGGCCAGATAATCTTCCACTGGATATTGCGCCACGCCCACCACGCCCGCCAAACCAAGCTGGGCACTGCGGGCCCACATTTGGTGGCCGTGCACCTTTACCACGAAGAGGTTGGAGAGCGAAGATGGGGTCGTAATGTCCGTTTGATTTAAATCGGGCAAAGGACTTTCCGCGTGCTTGGCCGTCAGCTGGATCGACGGATGGATAATCGCGTGACCTTCGGGAGTGACCAACGCAAACTCGGATCGCCCTTCGCGCAGTACGATCCGGCGAATTCGGTCCTGGAAAAAATCGGCCACTACGACGGTGGATTCATTCTTCTCGCCGACAATCGAGCCCGGAAGCACGAGGGAGAAGACTAAAACGTCTTGCGCCTGGTTAATCGCGGTTCCGATGAGCGATCGGTTCATCAAGAAGACGGCGTCAGTCGAACGTCGGGCGGCTTTGGGCTCCCATGCGATCAAGCGCTCAGCCAAATCGGCAGGTGCCGATTTCGTCGACAAAAGCTTGGAATTATTAAGGCGTACGTTCGGCTTCCACAGGCCTGCGGCCTTGTGATAAACGGTGATCGAAAAAAGGTCGCTTTGCCCTTCCAGTGACCCCGCGAAGGCATCGCGGTTGGCCTCCTGCGCTCGTCCCGCCGTCGCCATCTCCTGCAGCAGCACATTTTGTACGGCGTCCACGCGCGCCTTTACCTCGAGCTTCAGCTCCGCAGCCAGAGCGTCGAGCGCCACTTCGGAAATCTCGCTGACGTGCAAGTTGGTGGTTTGGCGGACGGACAAAAATCCGACGACACCAAAGCCCAGTGCAAGCGCAAGCACGGCGAAGAGATAAGTGAATAAAAGTTTCTGCCTAAGCAGCATCCAGATCCTCAGAATCTCTTCGGAATTTATCGGGTTTTTGATTAACCTTAGTGCAAATGCACACTTCCCCCGCCGGCTCCGTTCCCCAAATGCGCCTCTTTGAAGTGGCCGTACTCACGACGCTTCTCGTCACCCTCTACGCCATCCTGATTCCGCAGCACGAGCCTTGGTTCGACGAGGCGCAAGCCTGGCTGCTGGTAAGGGACAGCTCGCTTTTCGACTTACTGGTGAACCGACTACGTTACGAAGGGCACCCGTGTCTGTGGTACCTGGTGCTGCGGATTCCAGTGGGGCTAGGGTTGCCCTACGCCGCCATGAACTGGGTGGCCGCCGGCCTTTCCGTCGTCGGGGCAATCGTATTTTGGAGCTACTCGCCTATTCCGAGACTCTTTCGCTACCTCTTCCCGTTTTCGTTTTTCCTGTTTTACCAATACGGCGTGATTGCGCGCAGTTACTCCCTGCTGCCGTTATTTTGCTTTCTGTTTTGCGCGCTGTTTCCGGACCGCTTCAAAAAGCCGGTTCCCTTCACGTTGATCCTAGCGGCGATTGGGCAGATCTCCGTGCACAGCGCCCTCGTCGCCCTCGGCTGGTGGCTCCTCTACCTACGAGAATCCAAGTTTCCATTTCGAACGTTTTATAAAGAGGGGAAGGACCCGCGGGTACGTGCGGCCGCAATCTTTGTAGTGAGCGGCATTTTTCTCGTCTTTCAGCTGTTCCCGCCCGCGGATATTTTAAAGCCCGATTTCTTCGACAAGGATGCGGGATTGTTCTTCCGCATGGTCTACACGATGTGGAACGGGCCACTAGTCGAACTCTGGCCGCTTTCGGCAGCAATCTTCGCCGTTAGTCTGTTCTGGTTCTGGGTGCGCGGGGTGTTGCACTGGTATCTGGTGCCCGCGGTAGCTCTCTCTTTGTTCTTCGGCGTGCTGTACGGAAAAGCCTGGCACGAAGGGGTGGTCTTCTGCCTATGGCTTTCCGTGCTGTGGCTTTCCTTTTTACCGTCGACAAAAGTCGTCTCGGCCGAAATGGAGGCCAATGCGCGAGTGATGATCCGGGCCGCGGTGGCCTGTTTGCTCGGCGTCCACGTCAATTGGACGGTCTCCTCGTTCCGGTTCGACTACGAGCATCCCTATTCCGGCGCCAAGGCCCTGGCGGAGTACCTTAAGGACCAGAAACTCGATAAATCAACGATCGTCGCTACCCAGTTCTTCGCCCCCGCGATCCTGCCGTACTTCAACGACAACATCTTTATGAACTTCAATAAGGGGAAACGACCGTCCTTCTTCTGGTGGTCAAACCACTACAGCATGAACGACAGTGAGAAATATATCTTAGAGACGCGGCCCGACCTGATCGTAGTGTCTTACAAATTCCCGGAATCCAGCGGCAAATACAGCCTGCCGGGCTACGGGAAAGAGCGAGCCTTTGTGGGGGACCTATACTTCAAGGATAGGAAACTGGAGCCGGAAACCTTCGTACTCTACCGCAAGTTACTTACCCACTGAGGCGGCATTACGAACGGGGGGAGCGGTCGGGGACAACCACACGTCGAATATCTCACCCTGGGAAAGCTTCCCTTTATCGTTGCGGAATACGAAAGTGGCATTTTCACGCAGCTCGGCACCGCCCCCCACGGGGTAAACCTGATTCTTTTTGTAGTTTAGACTAATTTCAACCACGCCCATTTTTGAGAGGGGAATTAGCTCCGACGGTTCGCTGATCCCGTTTCCGTTGGCGTCATTCCACAACAACAGACTATGGAACTGCTTGTCGTTCGCGTCGATCTTTCCATTTTTATCGGAATCGAGCTGGCGCAACTTCTCGAAGCCATTCCTAATTCCGTGGCCCATGTCTTCGCCGAACAACTCATCGCCGTCGTCGATACGGCCGTTGCCATTGCGATCCATCGCCAAGAAATATCCAGGCGCGTTCGGCTCGGGCCAAACGAACCAGGGGCTTCCGGGCAACACCTGGAAACTAGTAATCCCCGTAAACTGGGGCCACTTATTGTCGAAAAACAGCATCAGCGGGGAATAAAAGGCATCGCAAAAACCACGCACGCGCACGCGCTGTCCGGCCTGAATTGCCCCGCCGAACTGAAGGTAAACGGCGACGTCGAACCCATTCTCCGACGGCACGATCACCTGGTTGTTGGAAACAAATCCGTCGTTGCCCAGTGCCCAAGTCCCGTCGGGAAGACGCTGCATACCGTCCTGAGTCAGGTTTACGGACGCGACTTTCACCCGAAGTTTATTCACTTCCCGAGCCCCGTCGGCCGCCACGTTTTCAGCCACCGCCATCACCTTGGTGTGCACCGTCGCGTTTACCTCTTTGCGCTGAGGATTGGTGAAGTCCATCGACCAACCACTGGGCACATTGGCTAACGCCGGGCTCGGGCAGGCGCCATTGGCAATCGGCGGGGTAGCGCGCGTCGGGTCTATCAACAACGCCGGAAATACTAGCTGGAAAGGAGCTAAAGCCGTGCCATCCTTTTCGATGTTGGTCGTCAGTTTAAGACAGTTTTGAGGGTGCACGGGCCCCACGAACGAACGGCCGTTCGGGCCCCAACAGGAAATGTTGTAATGAATATTTAAATAATCCGCCTGCCGCGACGACACGGGCGCCTCGGACTGGTTCGGAAAATCCCTCGAGTGAACTGAAGGAAATACCTCGGCCGCCCACGCCGACGGCATGGCAAGAACGATCACTAATAAAGCGAGCCATTTCATCATTTGCGTTGCCTTTCCACGTCATAGACGAGCGACGGCGTTCGGATATTGGGTCGCTTAAGCGAAAACGAAGCGATTCCATCTATAATGTTTCTCGGATTCTCAAATGCCCCGGACCGCGGATTCCAAATGCTACGGGTTAACCGGCCAACTTTGCGGCCGCCCATAAACTCTTCGACGAGTTTGTAAGCGACTACTTCGATTAAACTAACCTTAACCCAGGTATTAAATCCCGCGTCCGGATTAAGCAGCCGAAAAAAGGCTTCAATCTTGTTACCGCCGACCCCGGGATTAGAGCTATCGACTAGCTCGTTGGCGCCCGCCGCGCTCTGGAAACCCCACCTAGGCTGACAGGGCGAACCCGGAATGGTTACTGGAACCACATTGCCACTATTATCGATCGTCATCGTTATCGATGGGTAGCGAGGCGCCACGTCGAAATCGTAGCCACTGCCCGTCGAGGCGTACGCGCGAGTTTCGAAAGGGGAAAGCATCCGAATGACCATTCCGGAATTTCCCATACCGTAAGCCTTGAGCGTCGATTTTAGCTGCCGCTGAGGATCAAACGAAAGCGCTCCCGATGAGCGGAAGATGTCCGAAGTGGGCGGGCTGTCGTCGAAAAGAATGGTGGGGCGTAACGTGCGCGTGCCCGGCAAAATGGCATTTTTTGCCCCTCCGCCGGCCACTTTGCGAACTAGCGTAAGAACAATTTGATCGCCCGGGTTGCCCAGCGTAATTTTCTTTTCTCGCTTACAGGAGGGACCGGGATTAGCCAGATCACAATTCGTAGCCGAGGGATTGTGGATAAAGAATTCGCTAGCTTCCTTCAACTTCACTTCGGATAAACTATTCCCGCTGGTCTCGCACACCTTACTCTCGTTCAAATTGAATACGTCGGCCGCCAGTAGGTCCATATATATCTGAAGGCCGCCAAGACTCTCCGACGCTAAGCGGTTCATTTCGTTCGACGCGTTCTCACGCGATTGATTCAGCTGCTTGAAAACCCCGACCGTCCCCAAAATCACGAGTGAGCTGATGGAAATAGAAATGAGTAGTTCCACGAGGCCGAAACCGGCGCGGCGGATCTGACTTTTACAAAGGTTCGATTTCATTTTCATCAGCGCCTCACCAAAGATCGGTATTCCCTAACTTTGAGGGGAGGTAGGCCCTTCGGCTTGGAAAAGTCGGGGTACGTCACCCGCAGGGTTACGACGTAAGTCCCCTGCACGTTCATGAGCGGTCGAATGGCGTAGCTCAGCCGGGCCTTGCACCGCGCACACTGCGCGAAAGGCTCGAAGACACCGAGATCGAATCCGAACTGCGGTTGGGTCAGGGAAAGGGGCTCGGCCGATTCGAGTTCAAACGGTAAGGCCGATATCATAAACCCTTGGGGGTTTGCGCGGATGTTGGCCATGAGCTGATTCGTGTTTGTGAGCTCCATGTTGTAAACCCGCTGGGTCCGCAACGCTTTCCAGATGTAGGTCATTAAGGCTGACGAAGCGAAGATGGCGGAGATAGCAATCGACGACCCAATGATCACCTCCACCAACGACATACCGGCCTGTTTTTTTCTGCTTCTTCGCAAGCTGATCACCCCTAGTTACCCATGGTTACGTTAGTGGACGCAGAGATCGGAACCGCGGTCGCGGGCCAACCGCGATGAACGTTGGTTACGTCAAACTGGGTCTCCGCTAAGCCCGGAATGCCTACCGGCAATAGGGACGTTGAGGAAAGCGCCTGTTTAAAATGGGGCGCTAGGAATGAGCCCGCGCAGTTTTGCACCATTTCCTTCGAAATCTCATTCGGGTTGGTGAGGGGAAACCCGTCCAGGTCGTTGCCTCCCAGCTTGCTGCCGAAAATGCGCAGTTTCCCCTGCCAGGCGGGCGAGGCGTAAAGTTCTTCTTTCCTGCGCAGCTTCATGCAGTTTAGGCCGCGCCCCAACACGCCCACCTTCTGCATTAAAGGCACGGCTGCCGGATCCAAATAGCTGTACCACTGGATCCCCTTCTGCAAAGCCTGCTTGTCGATATTGAGCGACCCGGCCACCACCGAGGCAATGAGGACCAGCTCTTCGCTGCGACCGCCTTCAATCACAAGTTCATCGGTGATGAAAAAACCGGCCACGAACGTCGTGTCTGGCTTAATGATGACCCGGTGAACTCTGGCGTTGACCGGGAAGGTAAAGTTCTGGGGATTGCCCACGAAGTTAGCGGCCGTCTGACCCTTGTAGATAAGTTCTCGGTTGTTATTGGCAATCACGCCGTCGTCGGAAGCGACGGAGGCCGTGTCAATTTGGCTGAAGTTCCAAGCGTCCTTAGCGTAATCAGAAAAATCTGTCTTGGAGACCTCCGGAGGTGCCGCGTTGCTAAAACACTGATCAAGCTCCGTCCGGTAATCTCTTGAGAGATCCGGAATCGCGCCTACCACCGCTGCGGCCGACATCGTTTGGTAGTCCGCCGGAAAATTCTGTAAGTCAAAGCGCCGGGGATGCCGGACCGGGTCGCCATCTAAGTCCGCCGGGTTCCATACGAACTGACCAGTATCGGAGGCCACGGAGCAGTCTTCATTCTCGCCGGAACCACATCGATTACTGTTGCGACCCTCGGATTTTCCGAACCGACCGTCGCTCCCGCGCTCGCCCGCTTTCACAAAGAAGACTGGTTTTGTGCCGCCTGGTTCGCACTCGGTGAGGCTGTCGATGTTAAACCACCTGGCCTCAAGCTTAACCGTATTGGGCTGCGCTTTCGGCTCTTTTTCTCCCGCGGCCATATGCGGACGCAGGGCTAGCTCAAGTCGCGTGGGATGGTCGGCAAATATCTTTTTCTGTTTTAGATTATCGAGATTGAGCTGCTCCTCCGCCAGCTTGTCCGCAATGGCCAAGGTGAAAACGTTAGCCAGAATGGAATCGACCGCGAATTTGAACTTTCCACAGTTGCCGGCCCCCGTACCGCCACCGGGATCGCAACCGTAGCTAGGAAGCTTCATCTCCGCGTTCATGTATTGGTCGGTCGTGGTGAAGGTAAAATCGATATTGAATACATCGCGCACGAAGCCCATTAAATTGTCTCGGCCCGAGGGCAGCGCGGACATAGGGTCGTACTTGGCCACCCAGGCTTTTAAATCCAAGATGCCTTTTTTACCATCCCCTTGATATTGGTTGTCGCCGACTTCTTTAAGGTAGTCTTTCGCGAACCCCTTCGCCGCCTTCCAGTTGTCGTCAAGGTTTCCTCCGCCCGAATTAGCGTCCTTCTTCGTCTTTAGGTTGGTGACTTCGTTCTGCTTTGCTACCACCTGCGCATCGATGTCTTTACACGGCGTCCCTCTCATCTCGACGCGGATCACATCGCCAACGCCCATGTCCGCCAGGATCCAGTCGTGGTTCGCATCGTTCGTAGAGGTAATGGTCGAGCCGGATTTTTGTAGGGCGAAGCTTACGCGCACGATTGGATTTTGGGCGTCGCCACGGGTGATCCAAGGGCTATCTTTTTGGTTAGCCGTCTGATCATCCGGACGGTTATCCTTACGGGGGTACGTTAAAAATGCATTCTGAGGCGAAGCCGCTTCCTTTAGGACGATACTCGTATCTAGATCCCCCCCATTCTGTTTGGTGAACCGGTTAAATCCCGTCCACGACATGAAAAAAGATAGGGGACCATCCTGTGCCTGGTCGTGGAAGACGCGGCCATCGCGGTTTGCCGCCGAGGTACTCGAAATGGCGCGCTGGGGATCGTACTTGAACACCAACGCGGAATTGCGAGAGGTATTCGCATCGATCCACTGTTGGTCTTTGCGACAGATATCGCTGAACTGATTGATAACTCCATTCGCCCTGATGCCAAAAAGCTTACTCAGGGAAAGGTCTTCGCGCCGGTAATCTACGATTCGCTCGAGCAAACTCACGTGGCGACCCAAATCGATCATCGAACTCGCCAGGGTCAAACCAGTTCTCGCCGGATCGTACGGTTTTAGCACCCCCTCCTGCTTCTTCATGATGAGCCCGTTGGTGAAGCGCAGGGGGGCATTGAAGAAAACTTTGGCGATATCGCCGGTAGTCGGATCGACGCCAATTCCGTTGGGCATTACCATCCCGAACCCCGACGTAACGGGACTCATGAAGCGAATGCCCCGGTAGGTATTGCTTTCCGCCGCCGTCACGTAAGGAATGACCGCGTCGCCCCGGTACAAATTGCTATCGTTGTTTTCTCGGGATTGGGCGGTAAGTGCTGACCCCAGCGTAGAAGCGCCCACGCTCTGATCCAAACGGAGTCGTCCGGGCACGACTAACGCATTGGTCGCCACGGTGTTCTGCACAATCGCGTAAGTAATTTCCGTGTAGACGTTGTTCCGCCGCGACATGAGTTTGGCCGCCCCATCGGGAAAGGCGTAGGCCCGAATGCGAACCGTGGGAACCTGCGGACCATTGTCGTTTTGAACGCGGGTGATCTGAAACTCGATCCCGCCGAAAGCGCTATCCCGGACGTTTTCCATCAGAAAATGAAATGGGCTTTCGTTCGTCGACTTTTTCTTCAATAACGTGATCACGAGCCCCTTATTATCGATCACGGGAGTGTCGCTACCGCACTTCTGGGTCTGCGACTCCAGACCGGACATCATGCTGTAGTCCTTAAGATTGGTAATTTCCATGCGCTTGCGCAAACCCCAGCGGGGATCGTTTATCTCCGGTAGGTCCAGCACCAGCCGAACTAAGTTACAGTCATCCGTAAACTGCGTTTTCAGCGAGAGAGTGCTGATGTCAGCAAGCGGAGCCTTCGTCCTGGCGTCCAAATAGGCGCCGGACGTGATCAGGTTCGCCATCATGTCGACGGCGGCCTCGGTGACCCACTGGTAAGCGGTGAGGTCGATCGAGGTACGACGGGCCTTAGCGACGTAGCGCATGCCGCCCAAGACGGCCATGACCGACATGAGCGCAACGAGGGCAACGGCGACCAACGGAAAGATGGCCACACCACGCGGATGTGAACGACGTTGAAAACGGTTTAGGATTCGTTTCAGAAGAGCCTCGCGCTTGGTTTGGGATGCGGAAAAAAAGGGCTGTAACTGCGGGACCAGAGGGTGTGTGGCTTTTGGAAAAACTAGAAGATAACTGTATTAGTGTGCCGGTTTTCCATCGTCTTATCAATAGGGTACGAAGTTTACAGTCGGGCGGAGTAGTTAACCGATGGAAACGAGATAGCTTTCGACCAAAAAGTGCCACAATTTGAACACCTATTCGAGAGCCGCGAGAGTTCGCCCTAGGTTTTTTGCGAGCGAAATGGTGCGGCGATATTTCAAAGTGATGACGTATACCTCGCGACGCACAGGATGCACCACCGCCGGATTGGGTCGTTTCTGCAGTGCATACTCAATGGACACCGCCTGGTTGTGGAGCGCGGCGATGAAATCAGGAATAAAGATCGCGCACAACCCTCGCCGGCACAGCTCAATTCCCGACTGCATCAGCTCCACTTCGAAACGAACTTGCCGCGGAAACAGATGGTCGGGCCAGCCGTCGAGCCCCTTTACTCCGCTGGGCGACCCCTCCACGGGCGTGACGGGGACCACGAACGGAATTTTCTCGACGGGTAGCCGCCCGCCACGAAGATAAAGTGGCTAATGAAGGAGTTCCCCGTGGTGCCATCGATAAAAACAGTTTTGATTTTCTTAGGGGTAACCGCGACGACCCTAGGGATGGCGTCCTCGGGGCCGGTGGAAATCACCGGCCGCGGGACGGCCCAGGGGCGAATCAACTGCTGGACCTGTTATGACAACCTCCTGCACACCGCCCAGCTCGAAGCCCGGCGGGACGCCAACCAACAATGCGGCGGCCAACTGCCGCCGGCGCTGGTCGGAGAATTCAGGATAACGGATGCTCACATCGGGCCCGGACAGGCCCGTATCACCGCCGAAGCGACTTTCCTTTGCCCACAGTAGTAATCGCCCGCACGTAGAATGGGGCGCCTTTCGGCGCCCCATTCCCTTCCTTTCCCCCCTGCTTTTTGTTACACCGGACTCCTTAAGGAGTTCCCATGCGCCTGGCCCTCTTAGCCACCTTGTTGTTTTCTAGCCTCCTCCGCGCCGAAGCGCCGGAAACCACCCTGTACCTGGTGGGAGAGATGCGGACCATGACCGCCGACGGCACCCCGATCGAGTCCTCCTTCGCGGTCATACGCCGCCGGGTCATCCCCGCGGAAAGCCGCATTGAGATCACGTCGCAAGAAGTGAAGGCCGATGAGTCGGTCGTAAAACGCACGACCCTCATGAACGTAAGCGGCAACGAGTACATCGTGACGGACCCCGAAAAGAGCTACAAAGGCACGGGCTCGTGGGTGGGCACGCCGTGGAACTGGGAAAGCTGGAAGTACGAAGCCAAGTTCGCGGGCGACCAAGGTGGACTCGAGGGCAACGATCACCTGAGCCGTCACACGCTCACCATTCGCAAACGCTACTTCGACAAGTCGGGCAAGACCACGCGCCTGGTGCACGCGGACCTGGAGAAGATCAGTCAGCGTGCCTACGACATTCTCGCGAACAAACTTCAGTAGGCGGACCGGTCACGAAGAACCAGTCGTTCGCCTAGTGGAGTGAACCGGGGAGCTGGTCCAGCGGAACTAACTGCACGTTGAAGGTGTACACGCGGTCTTTGGTGCCCCGTCCCAGAAGGTCGCTCATCTCCTGGCGAAAGCGCTTTACCGCCTTGCGCGCCTTTTCCAAATTCTTGGTATCCACTGCCATCGTTACGGCACAGATCTCCCGCAGCTCGGCGGGCACCTGATCTAGCGCCGTACCGGCCTTGGCCATCGACTGATGGAGGAACTGCCGAATCGCCGGTTCGTACCCCTTGGTCTCGATGCACAGGGCTTTGGTCGATTGACGGTACTTTCCGCCCTTGAGCGTTTCCACGAGGCCAAGTCGAATTAGTCGCCGCATCGCCACCGCGGCCTCATCCCGCGAGATACCCAACCGCCGAGATAACCAACCGGCATCGAACCGACTGCCCTTAACTTCCCCTAAGCTGAGAATCGCGAAGTAGTACCACTCGGAAATAGCGGCAAAAGTTTCCTCATCTACCTTTTGAAATAGATCTTCGCGCAAAGCATTGATAACGCCATCGTCCGGAAGCTGCGCCTCCACTTTGGAGAGCAATGCATGCCGCACCATCAGCTTTGTCTCGGCCTCGGAGAGCCCCAACTTCTTGCCGAGCCGCTCACTCATCTTGGGACTCAGCGGACGCTTGCCCGACAAAATTTCCGAAAGCGCGGAAGGGGCTACCCCCAGCTGCGCGGCAAACCGGCGCAACGACCAACGGGGGTTCTTCTTCTTACCTTCTTCAAACCGCTCAATGAGCCAATGGCGATGGTCGTAGGACATGGGATGGGTATAGCGGCTGGGATCGACCCGAACAAGGGGAACCTGTTCCGTGGTTTTGGAACATTCTGGAATTTTGGAACAGTTCCGTGGGGAAGGGGGGATTGAGCGGGAAGTCGAAACCGGCGGCTATTAATTTAACGGCATGGACACGTACCAACGTCTCGCCGCCATAAGAAACCACCCGGAGTACCACCGGTTCATCACGGAGCTCGAGCCGCTGTTCGAGGAATCCCCACCCAAGCGCGCCCGCTGGTATAATCGGCCGAATGGGAAATCGAGGAGGGCGCCAATTGGTCGTGGTCACGGTGCTTCTGATCCTTCTTGCTTGTCGCGTACTATTTGCCGTTAATCTAAACTGCAAGAATGCCTTCGCCAGTCAGGCTGAACTTTTTGAATCCTTCGCCAAAAACCCCAACTTCGACGGATCGGTTCCCATTCCCATCGGTCTATCCTTCAAAATCACGGTCCCCAGTACCCCCGGATCCTGGCAGGTAACGTCGCACTCGATTGAAGCGCTAGGAAAATACCGCGGCCTCATCCGTAAATTGAAAGCGTTTTCCAATGCCGATGCGCCGGCCAAGGAAAGGGAGGTCGGAGCACTGATGGTCGAATATCTCGATGGCACCACACGAGTGATTCAATTCACCTCAAATCATGTCGGTCTAGTAGCGGGGGCGGACTTTCAAAAGGCGCTGGACCGTTCCGGCGCGCTTTCCAATACCGCAAGCATAAAGTCGGTCACTCACCTACACACCCACCCCGACATGGAAAATTTGCGGCGGAGTTTTGCCGCGGGGACTTGACCTACTACACTCCGGTCCCGCTTTGGCGGGCCCTGCGTTGCATAGGCTCACTTCGGGCAAACTGACATCCATAAATGGATGTCAGTTTGGGAAACGCTCCCTGATCGGTCGCGTATCCCAACGCCCTCCCGTTCAAGTCCCCCTGGGCGCATCCGTAGAAAAAAAAAGCCTGGCCCCCTCGGGGGGTCAGGCTTTTTCTTTTTTTATGGTGCGCGGAGGGGGACTTGAACCCCCACACCTTTCGGCACATGCACCTCAAACATGCGTGTCTACCATTCCACCATCCGCGCGCACAAAAAACGAAATGCTTACTTCTTTTCCCCCGCCGCTTTCGGCACGACCGGCTTCGACGCCGCCGGCGCTTTGCCAGCTTCCGAACCTTTTACAGGGGTTGCCGGGACCGTAGGAACCGACGTGGTCGGGACTCCACCGGGGACCGGAGGCTGAGTCGGCTTCAAGGGAGCCGGGGTCGCCGCTGCGCCAGAAATTACGCTGCTCGTGTACTCTTTGATGCGAGAACGCGTCAAAACAAAGCTGGTTAGCAAATACATGATGGCCACGACCGAGGTGGTCTTGGTCAAAAAGTTTCCGGCGCCTTTGCTGCCGAAGATGCTCTGGCTAGAGCTTCCGAAGCCGATGCCGCCGCCATCCGCCTTGCCCGGCTGCAGAAGGATCACGCAGACCAGAAAGATGCAGACAGTGATGTGAAGGACGATCAGTAAAGTCACGGCAATTACCTCTTTGAAACCGCTGAGCCTAACCCATTTTTAATGATTTCGGCAAATGCTCTCGCATCGAGACTAGCGCCGCCGACCAAAAGGCCGTCGACGTTCGGTTGGGCCATTAGCTCGGCCGAGTTGTCCCCCTTCACGCTTCCCCCGTACAGGATCCGCATGTGGGAGGCCTTTTCGGCGCCAAAAATCACTGCTAACTGCTGGCGAATGCGGCCGTGGGCCTCTTCGGCCTGGGGGGCGGTCGCCGTTTCGCCGGTTCCGATGGCCCAAACCGGCTCGTAAGCCACGATCAGGGTGTCGGGGGTGACGACTTTAAGGGTCGAAAGTACCGCCAGCTGGCGATTTAAAACGTCCCACGTCTTGCCGGCTTTGCGCTCGATGAGGGTCTCCCCGATGCAGAAAATCGCTTTTAATCCGTACTCAAGGGCGCCGATCAGCCGCTTGGCGACCTCGTCGTCCGATTCGTGGAAGACGTGCCGACGTTCGGAATGGCCCACCAATGCCCACGACAGCCCCAAGTCCGCTACCTGCACCGGGGAAAGCTCGCCCGTGAAGGCCCCAAAATCCTTGATGCCCGTGTGCTGGGCGCCCACTTCAAAGGTGCCGGCGGTGGCCGATTGCTTCAAAAGGTCGAGGTAGATGGCCGGGGGGAAAACCAGCACCTGAGCGGCTGCCTTCGAATAGCCCGGAATGGCTTCCAGATCCACCGACAGCGCCTCTCCGTAAGGAGCGACATCGACGCGTCGCTTGTTCATCTTCCAATTTGCCGCAAATAGGGGAACGCGTTTCACGGGTCTTCCTCTTCCTCACCCATGTCTTCCTGACGGAAAACTTCGGGGATGCGTTCGGTATTGAGGGCCTTTAAGCCCGGCAGAGTCTTGCCTTCCAGAAACTCGAGGGTTGCACCGCCGCCGGTGCTGATGAAATCAAACGCGGCCTCTTGACCGGTCTTTTCGATCGCCGCCGCAACGTCGCCGCCACCGCACAACTTCAACGCCTTGGTGGCGCCGATGGCCTTGGCCAGTTCGCGCGTGCCCGCCGAAAACTCGTCCACTTCGAACACCCCCATCGGGCCGTTCCAGAAAATCGTCTGCATGCCCTTCAGAGCCTCGCGGTACGCCGCGATCGTTTTGGGGCCGATGTCCACGCCAAGCCAGTCATCGCCAATTTCGACGCCCGGGGTTGTCTGGTGCGGATTCGAATTTTTGGGATCCTTCGCCACCACATGATCCACGGGCAGCATCAGCTTCACGTTACGAACGGCGGCCGACTTCAACAGCCGGGTCGCGAGCTGAACCTGTTTGTCGTCGCACAGGCTACGACCAATCTTTTTTCCCTGCGCCGACAAAAAGGCGTATGCCATCGCGCCGCCTACCAAAACGAGGTCGGCCTTATTCAGGAAGAACTCCAGAATACCCATCTTGTCGGAGACTTTGGAACCGCCCATCACCAAAGCAAAAGGCCGCTTCGGCGCCTCCCGAAGCGGCATCAGAAACTGCATCTCTTTTTCGACGAGAAAGCCCATCGCGCGGTTCTCGCACAAGGCCGGCAGCCCGGCCGTAGAAGCGTGCGCCCGGTGAAGCGTGCCGAAGGCATCGCTGATGTAAATGTCCGTGATCCTCTTTAGCTCGTTCACGAAATCAACCGCATTCTCTTCTTCACCCGGATTGAAGCGGAGGTTTTCTAGAAGCAAGATCTGGCCGTCGCGCATCTGTTGAACCACGCCACGAACGCCATCGCCGATGCAATCGTCCGTGAGGATCACGTCTTTATTGAGTAATCCGCTCAGGCAATCTGCCACGGGCTCCATGCCGTACTTCGGATTTGGTCTTCCGTCCGGACGTCCGAGGTGCGACGCCAGAATGACTCGGCCGCCGGCATCGGAAATGAACTTAATCGTGGGCAAGGCCCCTTCGATGCGTCGCGAATCCGCCACCGTCAGCGAGCCATTGGGGCCAGGCTTCAACGGAACGTTGAAGTCCACGCGCACAAAAACGCGTTTACCCTTCAATTCAAGATCGCGGACGTTTCGCAGCATTTTAGACGCCGCCTTTTTTTGCCATGTACGCCGCCAAATCGATCATGCGCTGGGAGAATCCGGTCTCGTTGTCGTACCAGCTCAATACCTTCACCATGCTGCCATCCACCAACATCGTCGACGGAAGATCGACCGTAGAAGAGTGCTTATCCCCGATGAAGTCGCTGGAGACGAGCTCCGCGGTTACGGTATTCAGGATGCCTTTCAGCGGGCCCGACTCGGACGCCTTCACGAAGGCGGAGTTCACTTCTTCCACCGTCACCGTGCGGCCCAAGTCCGCCACGAAGTCCACGAGCGAAACGTTGGGAGTGGGGACGCGAACCGAAGTTCCCGTCAGCTTGCCCTTGAGCTCCGGAATCACCAACGTCACGGCCTGAGCAGCACCCGTAGAGGTCGGGATCATGTTAAGGGCGCCGGCCCGCATGCGGCGGAAGTCCGGGTGGGCCAGGTCCAAGATGCGCTGATCGTTGGTGTACGAATGTATCGTCGTCATCAGACCACGATTGATTTTGAAATTGTCGTGGAGAACTTTCACCACCGGAGCCAAGCAGTTGGTCGTGCAAGACGCATTCGACACGATCGCATCGGTTTCGGGATTGTAGTTCTCGTGGTTGATGC
This sequence comes from Pseudomonadota bacterium, assembly GCA_043740655.1. GTDB lineage: Bacteria > Bdellovibrionota > FAC87 > UBA2466 > UBA2466 > JBGSST01. Next base: position 16,540 of record JAYUBV010000608.1, read on the forward strand.
CGTAGACGATCGTTTTGATCTTGTCGGCGTCTTTACACGGAGCGGAAACGATCACGCGCTTAGCGCCACTCTGAATGTGCTTCATCGCGCCTTCGTAGCTCGTGAAGGATCCGGTGCATTCGAAAAGCAGGTCCACGCCTTTGTGGTCCCACGGAATTTCTAGCGGGTCGCGCGAGGCGGAGTTTTTCACCGTCACGCCGTTGATCTTAAGCGTACCGCCGTCGATCTTCACTTCACCTTTAAAGTGACCGTGAACCGTATCGTACTTCAGCAGGTGGGCCATCTGTTCGAGCGTAGAGAGGTCGTTGACTCCGACCAGTTCAAAGTTTGGGTTATCGGCCAAGAGACGCGCCGTAATGCGTCCGATTCTCCCCAGACCATTGATGCCTACTCGAATTTTAGCCATGATTTTGCCCTCGCTTTTTGGCTTTGGGTTGTAGCGGCAATTGGACGGTTCTTCAACCTTTTCGAGAGCTTCACGATGCTTTAGATTGTTATTCCCTGACTTTTGGAAAATGGTCGGGGATCGTGAGCGCATTTCGACCCCGTGGCGAGAACGCACACGGGAGCAACCGGAGGTGACCCCTCTGGGGGTCATCGAGGATTGCGACCACGGACGAAGCCACGGGGCGAAAGGCGCCACGAGGGCGACTATTCTCTAAAAGTCAGGGAATTATAATGAACTTAGGTGAAGCTCTTTTAGATTCCGCCATCGACATCGCCGAACGGGCCGGTTCCGTCGCCCTATCTTACTTCCGCCAGAAGATTCTCATCGAAATGAAGGAGAACATGACGCCGGTCACCGTGGCCGACAAGAAGACCGAAGAGTTCATTCGCCACGAAATTGGCCAAAGATATTCAGAACATGGAATCCTCGGGGAGGAGCTGGAAAACTCTGGCCTGGACCGCGAATTTGTCTGGACCATCGACCCTATAGACGGCACCCGCAGCTTCATCCGGGGTATCCCGCTCTGGGGAACCTTGCTGGGATTGCTCCACCGGGGGGAACCGGTGCTGGGCGTTATGGTACTTCCGGCCATCGACGAAACTTATTCGGCGGCCGCCGGTTTGGGCGCCTATTGCAATGGCGTACAGATCCACGCCTCGGCCGTGCACAAGCTTCAAGACAGCGTGGTGTCGATGGGGGATGTGAACTGCTTTGAGAACTCCAACCGCATGGCGCTAATGCAGCAGCTGCAGGCCAAAGCCGAGCTCTGCCGGGGTTACACCGACTGTTTTGGCCACTCGATGGTTTTCCGCGGCGCGGTCGATGCCATGGTCGATCCGCTAGTGTCGATCTGGGACGTAGCTCCGCTCGCCGTAATCGCGACGGAGTCGGGCGGCGATTACTTCGATCTGGAGACGGGCACCCGTACGATCCGCGGCAAGAGCTTCGTAACGTGCAACGGCGCGCTCAAGCAGCAGCTGCTTGGGTTGACGAACGCGTAGTCATGTCGAGGACTCGCAACGACTAGCGAGCCCCGTCGAACTTCACGCGCTGGAGGATCGCCTCGTGGCAGATCGGGCAAAATTTCCTGCCACTTTCCATCGTGCAGTTCTTGCCCGGCTTGTGGCTGTGCGATGTCGGAGGGGAATCCGCGTAGCCGCCTTTATAGGCTCCGAAGTTGCCTTGCTTCCATTGCGACGACGGCGTCGGAATCGGCGTGCCGTGCACCACGTGCGTCTGCCATTTTAACTTTGCGGGATCGCGCAGGAAGGTGATGTTTTGCGACCACGGCTCGTCCACCTGCGGAGCAAACTCCAGCTCGGTGCGACCGCCGCCTTCGTACTCTTCGTTCAAACCGAAATAGTGCCCGAGCTCGTGGGTCAAAAGGTACGAGAAATAAAAACTTGAGTTGGCGGGCACCGCGGTCAGTTCGCGGTAATTACCCACACCCCAGTATTGCGAATCGTCGAGCAACGCCAAGGCGTAGTCGTAGGGCACCGACGCCAAGGCGGCGCGGAAGCGGGATTCGCGCGTGGGGTAAACCACGTTGTACCAACGTCCAAAATTGTTCCAGTACGGAAAGAAGAGCCCTAAGAAAGAGTTCTTCTCGGGAATCGGCATGCCGAGGTCCTTCGCCTTACCCAATTTTTCTTGCGAGGGTGCAAAGACGGCGCGGAACGCAAAGGATTCCGCCCCGGGAAACTTGGTGCTGTTCAGCACGTCGACGGTCTTCTTAGCGGCGGTGAAGAACGCTTCTTTGCGATCGTCGGTGTAACCGTCGGCGTAAATATTGAACGCCAGCTTTCCGGGCGCCAGCGGTTCGCCGATTTCGCGCACTTCCACTTCGGTAGCGCTCGCCACGTTGCCGATGTCGCCGTGGGTAAAGGACTTCGTCAGAACCTCTTCCTCCACTCCGGTCACCGGGTTTTCAGCGTAGAACGTGAAGGTGGCGGCTCCGTCGGGTTTGGGAAAACGAAACGTAAACTCACGGACCAGCCGGCGGTAGTTGGCGCCGGTACCGATGGAATCTTCGTAAACTGTGCCGTCACTGGTGCGCAGGCGACCACGGTAGCTACCCAGCGCATCGCGCTTCGCCGCGCGGATGGCTAGCGCGGAAGTGCCGCTCATCTCAATCGCCGTGTCGCCCACTTGGTACTTCTCGCCTTCTTCCCCCGACCAGACTACGGAAACGCGCATCACTTCCGTGTCCGCGTCGCGCAGCGCGGAAGGGTCCACCTGGCGAACTGCTAAGGCCGACGGCCGGTAAGGGGCATCCTTCGCCACCCCTTCCGGATACGGATACGGGTTGGCGTTAGCTACCAAAGGTAAAAAGCAGACGAGGCGAGCCAAGGTCTTCAAAGTGAACCCCTAAGATCGCCCGGAATTGCTTTTTAGTTGATGATCTCGTCGGGCGACATCACACGAGATATCTTAAGACGTTTTTCGGGTGAGAGCTCTTTCTGCTCTTCGTCCAACTGCTTTTCCACCACATCTTTGTCCGCCACCACCGCCACAATCCAACCCGAGGTCGACTGGCGCGCCTTCAGCGCTTCCAGCACCTTATTGTTAGAAATATCGCCGATGGTTTTGGCGAACTGTTCTTGCGACAGCACGGGAACGTTATAGAGGTAGCTATAGAGCCGCTGCCACAACCGCTTTTCCGCACTTTCGAAATTGAACGGATACGAGTTCACGAGGCTATCCTTCGCCAAGCGGATCTCGTTGTCCTTTAGTCCCGACCCCACGTAATCGTTCCACATGGACATCAGCTTCAAGATTGTCTTGCCGGTAAACTCCACCGCCGGCGTCGAAGAGATCATATAGAAGCCCTGCTGATTGCTGAGTGGGCCGGTGCCGGAATAGGTGGAGCCGATCTGGTACGTCCAGCCCAAGTCCGAACGGATGACGCGGAATAAACGCGACACCAGCGGCTCGCCGCCGAACGAATAGTTGCCGGTCAAAAGCGGATAGCGGTACGGGTCCGAAGCGACGATACCCGTCTGTCCCAGTGTGACCGCGCCGGTGGACGTATGCGGTTTGTGCACCACGACCAGGGTCGGCTGCGCCGGCGCCTTTTGAGGGATGCTAGTCGGCGATCGGCGTAGCCCGTCGGGCATTCCGCTCCACAACTTCTCGCACGCCTTTTTTATCTCCGCTTCTTTCAAAGGGGAGGCGATGGCGAACACGAGGTTGCCGCGGCTAAAGCGATCGTTGTAGGCGCGCTGAATGTCGGCCACGGTGATCGACTTTACCGTCGTAAGCGTTCCAATTAGCGGCAATTCTAAAATCGTCCCGGCGAAGAGCGCCCGGCGAATGGCCAAACCGGACAGCCGTGAGTTGCTATTCTTGGTGTTGGCGATATCGGCTAGCGTTTCCGTCTTTAGATCGTCGAGTTCTTTTTTGTCGAACTTGGGCTGCAGCATGGCTTCCGTTAGCATCTCCAGGAACGCCATGGTGTTCTCTTTGATCACCCGGCCGCCAAACACGAGCGAGTCATGGGTGACGCGTCCGCCAATATGGGCGCCCATGCGTTCGATCTCGGCCTGGAACTTAGTGCGGCTGCGTTTCTTGGTGCCGCGGAAGACGAGGTCGCTCAGCAGATTGGACAACCCGCTCTTACCGACCGGGTCGGCCGAACCGCCGCTCATCACGAGCACCTGCACGGTAGTGGTTAATAACGTAGGATCCTCTTCGTAAATAATCTTTGGCTCGGCGGCGCTCACGTAACTTCCTCCAGAAAAAATCATTAAGGGAAGCAGGCTTCGAATTAGACGATGGCCTCGCATCTTGGATTACCCTTTTCCTTTTTTCGAACTCTTGGCCGAGGCTTTCGCCAGCAGCTTCGGCTTAGGCTTTCCCTTCGCCTTGGCCACCTTCTTGGACTTAGTGGCGGCTTTCGCCGATTTGGGTTTGGCCTTAGAGGGCGCCTTGGCTTTCGGAGCCGGCTTGTCCGCTTTTACGGGCCGTACGACGACCACCGAGCGCGATTCCTTATTCAGGTACGCCTTGGCGACGCGCTGAACGTCTTTCGGAGAAATCTTTTGGTACTGTTCGATGATCTCGAAGCCGCGCATGTAGTTGCCCGACATCATCAGGAACTCGCCCAGCCAGTTGGCAAGCTCGGAGCTGCCCGCGATATCGTCGTAAAGGCTCAGCTTTTCCTGGTTGATGGCGCGTTCGAAGTCTTCCTTGGCGATCGGTTTGGCTTTCAACAGGGCGATCTCCTTGTCGATGATCGCCAACGCCGCTTCGGCCTTCTTGCCTTCGGTCATGTGCACCGAGAACTCGAACAGGTCGGGACGGCTCGCCGCTGAAGCGTTCGCGCCGACCGCGAGACCCTTATCGATTAGCGCTTTGCGCAGCCGTGACTCCATACCGCGCGACAGATGCGTGGACATGATCTGTAACGGCGCCGCATCCGCGTGGTTCGCGGAGGGAATGTGGTACGAGACCATCATCACTTCCGACGTCGCGTGCGGATGCGTCGTTTCGAACTTACGTTCTTTCTTCTGCGCGGGCTCCACCGGCATTTCTACTTGCGGTACCGTTTGCGATGGCATGTCGCCGTAATACTTGTCGACCAGCTTTAACAGCTTCTCTTCGGTGGTGTCGCCCACCACGATGATCGTGGCGTTGTTGGGCGCATAAAACGTTTTATAGAAGTACTGCGCCTCTTCGAGCGTAAAGCCTTTGATCTCTTCCTCGGTTCCCAACACGGTGTAACGGTAAGGAGCCTCCGTGTAGGAGGTGCGCATTAACTCGTCCCACGCAATGCTGCCGGCCGAGTCGAGGTGACGACGAAGTTCGCCCACGACCGCGCCCTTTTCCTTTTCGAAAATTTCCGAGGTCAGGTTTAGCTCGCGCATGCGATCGCTTTCCAGCTCCATCAGTGGTTCTAGCTGATGCGAAGGAATGCTCTCGAAATAGTTGGTGCGGTAGAAGTAGGTGGTGGCGTTCTGCTTGTCGCCGCCCAGTCGGGCGGTGATCTCGTCGAACTTTCCGTCCGGATACTTTTTCGAGCCACGGAACATCATGTGTTCGAACAAGTGCGCTAAACCGGTCTTCTTAAGTTTCGGATCCAGCTTTTCGTTCACCGAGCCGACCTGAAACCAGATCTGATAGGTGAGTACCTTCGCCTGGTGGCGCGGCACCAGGAGGATGCGAAGGCCATTCTGCAGTTTGTACTCGTGCAGTTTGTCTCCATTGAACAAAGTCTTAGTGTCCACCTTTTCAAAGGCGGCATTGGCAGGTGCGGGCATAAATACGACTCCCCAAAAGAAGAGGGACAAAGAAATCAAACGACGCATGTGAAAACCTTTCTAAACTACTCTTTAGGGATCGTCACCGCATCGCCACCGTCCACCGGAGTGGGCGTAGTGGTCGTGGCCTCGGGGGAGGCCGGAACCGCTTCCCCTTCACTCTGCGGTTTACGGACTTCCGGTTTCGGCTCATCCGCCTTGGGCACGTCTTTCGGCGTTTCCACCGGAGTGACGGTCTCGGGCTTTTTCGCCTCCTGCTCCGTCGGAGTCATTTCTTTCTTCTCGTCCTGCGGCGCATCGTACTTGGTGCCGGAAATCGGTGCCGCCGGTGCGCCACCCCAACCGATGCTCAAACGCATCGCAAAACGGCGGCTGCCCAGACGGCCAACGCCCGACGCCAGCTCGGTGGCGTAGGTCGCTACGTCGAGCTTCAGCACGCGGGCATCTACGCCAAATCCGGCGGTGAGGTACCCCTGATGAATACCCAGACGCGGCACGAACCAGCCGTTCATCGGCGCTTCCACACCGACGTTCACGTGCTTCCAAAGGCTGCCGCCACGCGCGCCGAGATCCGGATTGGACTCGCCGCCCAATCCGAACTCCGAGAGATCGAGCAACGCGTGAAAATTATCGAACGGGCCCCAGCCCACAAAAACGAAGTGCGAACCGAGCGACATTGTGCGCACGAGTCCCGGCGGTTTGCCGCCGCTCAAATGAATCACGTTAAGGCTAGAGGCTAACAAGTTGTTGAACACCAGCGAGACGTGCGTCTGCAGCCACGGCCCAATCTGCGCCATGGGCACCTGGTAGGTTCCGCCGAGATCCATATCGAAGCCGGCGCCCACGCCGCCGATCTTAGTGGGGTCGATCTGAAATTGATCTTTGTTCGCGATATCGAGCACCGTGAAGGCACGACGTCCGCCCGCACGCACCACGGCTTTAGCGTTAACCCCGATGTGCAGCGTGTCGTCCAGGAACGAGCGCGCGTAACCCGCGAACACGCCACTGTCGGAGATGGCGGTGACTTCCAGACTGGTATCGAGATCCTTGCCGAGAATCGAGAAGTTAAACTTGGTGTCGTTCAGCATGATACCGAGACCGAAGTTCTTGCCGGTCCAGCTCAGGAAATCGACGCCGATTCCGCCGTACAACGGTTTACCTTGGTATTTAGACAACGCATCGGCGATTCCCTGAACGTCTTTGCCCTTCTGATCCTGAATCGTTCCGATGGCGCTAATCACGCTCGGCACCAGGTCGGCCTTGATGCCGATCAGGTTGAAGCGGCTGCCGCCGCGGATACGGGCCAAGCCCGCGGGGTTGTACCAGAGTGCACCTTCGTCATCGGAGAGGCCGTAAAAGGCGCCGCCCATCCCCATGGCGCGAATCGATCGTTTGATTTCGTAATACTCTTGAACCGCGAGCGCCGGTACCGAGAGGGTGACTAAGAGCGTGACGAGTAGCTTTTTCATAGGTGTTCTTCAGCCGAATTAAAGGGTTGAAATCAAACCAGCGCGCGCGACCGTGGCTCCTGATCCAGGAAATTGAGCTTGAATCTGGGTGTACGCATCTTTGATATATTGCAATTGGCCGCCAATGCTCGATCCCGCTAACCCGCTAATGTCCGCCAGACACGCCACAGCATCGTCCTTACACATTCCCGGATTGCCGGCCGACACGCTACCGTTGCCCGATGCCGAAATCGAAGCGGCCGTTACCGTAGCCGAAGTGGAAGCGGTGGTGCACGCCACATCGTCTACTGTCTGCAGCGACGTGGTTTTCGCCATCAACACCGCACAGTGGTTAAAGTAAGCAAGCGAGCTAAGGAGTTCGCCCAGCTGACGCTCTTCGGTAGCGCCCGCCGCGACGGCCGTCTTATAAGCCGCGCAGTGGATTTTCGCGGCGTCGGCCCCCGCCTGGCGTGAAGCCGAGTAAGGTAAAGATTTGTTCGCCACCGCTCCGAGCGACTTCTTTTTGTCGGGAAGGTTGAACACCGTGACCAACGACGACAGGGTGAAGCCGCCCTGACTTAGATACAGGGTGCAAAGTTTTTGCGACTTCTGCGAGCCATCCGGCAGCGCCATGTACTCCGCCGCCGCGCAGTCGTAGTCGCTTCTCGTCAAACAGTCCTGGGCGACTTCCAGATGATCCTGAATGGATCCTCCACCCTCGAGCGGAGAATAGAGATTACAGCTCGCCAGCAAAGTCGCGACGAGTACCGAAACGGAAAGAAGGATTTTTTTTGAGGTCATGTGGTGTTTTCTGTAGTCGGTCAGCCGAGATAGACCCGGCAAAGTTTACAGAAATTTACCACGCCCCGTGGGTAGCCTAAAGGGGAACTTAATTCAGTTATTTAGGTGGTGCGTTAGAAGCGGACTCAGCTTACGGCTACGGGCTCCGCGTGACCGACGACGACGGCAGCCCGACTCCGCGAGCGGCACGCAGCTGGCTCACATCGACCATTTGTCCGCGCGAATTGGTTCCCCCGTTCTGCTTGCTCGAGTTTTCCGTAACGAGACTTTTGTTCGAACCGGTCGCCGATCCTGAATTCAGATTGAGCGAGGTCGAACGTCCGGTCGGCGGCGTGGATACCGCTCCATTTGCCATCATGCCGTTTCCGTTTCCTCCGTTGAGTCCCGGAGTGTAAATCGGAGCCTGCGTCTGAGTCGCCAATGCCTGCATTTGCGGCGTGTTCAAATAGCTGTTCAGCACGCTGAGATCCCCCGTGCCGACGCCGTTCAAGGCGCCGCTGTTTAGCGCCGCCGTAATCTGGGTTCCCAAATAAAGCTGCTGCATCGGATTCAATTTGAACTGCAGCGACGCCACCTGAATGAACTGGCGGATCGTGAGTTCGATCCATTTGCGGTACGCCGGATCGTTGATGGCCATGGTGCCGTCCGATTTCTGTGTGGCCTTCAAAAGCAATAAAGAGGTAGTCAAGTTGGTTCCACAATCCCCGTCCTTTTCGTCACGCGGACACGCATCGTCGTTCGATAATGCCGCGGGAGGCACCGGCGGCGCCGGCTGCGGTTTCTTTATGGCCGACAGCAAAAGCGCGAGCGAAGCGTCCTTACCGCCGCCCTGCTGTTGCTGAGCCAGTAAAAGGGGAAGGACGTCTTTGACTCCGTCCTTACACATTTTCAGCGCGTCCCCTAAACGCTTCGTCGCGCACAGACCAGCCTTGGTGATCCCAGGGAGGGTCTTCGCTTCCGGCGGCGCCTCACTGCCACCGCCGCACGCGACGATGAAGGTAAAGAGTAGGTAGACCGGAGCCAAAATTATAAGGTGTCTTTTCATAACTGCCATCCAAGTCGTTTCGCCAAGGGGTTCTGCTTACCACTACAAGGTTGCAAACCAGTTGCCAGGAATTGTCACTTTTGCCCCTTAGAATCATTGGCCATTCTGAGGCTAAACCGCCGTAGCCTGTCGAAATGCTGACGCTAGTGTAAACGCCGCTGACACCTGCCGCAGGTGTAAGGCCGGCGAGCGCCCCCCGAAAAAAGGCTGTCGTTTCCATCGGTTTAAAGTGTCGATTTTTCGTACGTCAGGTTTGGTGACAGTGCGAAAAAATCGGAAGCCTCGATCATCGTGGGAGATTCGTGCGATCGCCGATCGCCAAAGTGTTGGGTTCGTAAAGGCCGACTCCTAAAGGAATACGGAAAGCTCCCGCACAAACCGACTGGCAACAGAATTGTAATTGCAGAGAGTACGACTTGTTTTTGGGGTTTTTGTTTTATCGGGGGAAATTGAGATGGGTAAGCTAGTTTCCAAAATCGTGGTTTTGAGTTTAGGCGCCCTATGCCTTATGGGTTGCCAAAAACAAGGGGCAGATTCCAGTTGGGAACGTCCGCGCATGGCGGGCGAGATGATGGACTCCGTAGCGCTGGCCTCGGGTGAGCTAGCCGGCGTCAACTGCATCAAACAGATGATGGAGAACGAAGCCAAAGGCGGGCCACCGGTAACCTCAGCCGAGATTAAGAAAGAGTGCGTTCACAAGAAGACTAGCGCGGTTTCGAACCAAAGCGCGGCCAATACTGGCACCATGGGACGTAACCGTTTGTTCTACGACAACAGCAGTAGCCTTCGCGGGTATTACTATCTGCCGTATTACATCAACTATAGCTATACGACTACGGACTACACCACGACGTCCAACACGTCGTCGGCCAATGATATCTGTAAGTTGATCTTAGGGGTGAGCTGTAAGAAGGCCAATAAGTGGTGGAACACTTACTTCGACTACGATTACACGAATAACTACCGGCAATATAATCAGTACTACAATCAGGGTTGCTCATCGTGGCTGGCGTACAACTATTCGAACTACGGCTACGGTAACTCAAGCTATGGTTCGGGTTACGGCTCGGGCTACAGCTCCGGCTTGTCGACGAACTCGTTCTATTACAATCCGAGCAGCTGGAACAATAACTGGTACGGCTGCTACAACTACTATTACTAAAGTTTGCTTGGGCCGCGTGTGGCGGCCTCGCAATGATAAGAACCGTTTTGCTTTCTGAGCCGCCGCTGGGGGGTTCCCCCGCGGCGGCTTCCGCATTTTTGGAGCTACTTGTGGGTCGCGGGCCATGTACGGAATGGTGGCCACGTAATTACGCTCGGACCGCCGCCCAATCCCCTCAATTCCCATCATTTCTATTAAGGAAGGGTCAAGTGCGCCGTATCCCCGCCGCCGTTAGTCTTAAGTTCAGGAACAGTAAACACGGAGGAAACGATGACACGGTTTAAATATTTCATGGTGGCGGCGTTTATGGGGGCGACTTTGGCAATGGCGGAGAATGCGGAGGTGGTGGAGTTTCGTATTCCCGCGGGAACGGGGAAGAAAGCCTGGAATACCCGGGAGACGACCGTGGACGTAAAGGTCGGACAGATCCTTCGCATCATCAATGACGACACGACCAAGCATCGCCTGCACACCAACGGCGGAAAGCCGTGCGCGCATGCGCCGGCCAATATGGCGAAGGGCGATCATTACGATTGCGTAGTTACCCAGGTCACCGATCCCGACGCCGACCTTTGCTACAATCACAACGTCGGACCCAGCGCGCGTTTCTACGTGCGAGCGACGAACTAAACTAGTGAGCGCGGTCGTCCGGACAAAGGTGCGCCGTCACTTTGTCCGGACGGGTTGGCACCGCGACGCGAAGCGCGGGCAGACGCCAGGAGAATCCCGTGGAATGAGGGGGTGCGCTGGTTGGTAGGGGCGGGGTGCTAAAGGGTAGGCTTCGTTTTTCGACGTCCGCTGGTTGGTAAGGCGGGGACTGGAGTCGCCAAGTCGTCCGCGGTATTTTTCGGCCGGCGTCCTTGACGACGTTCCGCGCGGCGGCCGTGGCGTTGGGTGGGTGTCCGTCTTCAACTTTTCATTCGCGTGGCCGAACTATCGCCAAGTCCGCGTGCGGGTTGCGTTCTTTTTCGGGGGGGGGCGTTTGGCGATTTAGTTTGACGAGGTAAATGACGAGGAAAGTTCGTTACCGAGAACAGGGGTGGCGCCTCCACTTCTTTTTCGATCTTTTGCGTCTGGTTACTTTTCCTAAGGACAGTTTGATCTGAAATTGTTTCTCACCCGTTTTCCGCGCCGCCGTGACCCATTCCAGGCGGCTGAAAAAAGCCGTGTTAAATATTTTTCATGAATGCAGCACTTCTTCATGAACGGGCAGTTTCTTTGGCGAAGACCTATAAGCAATCAGAAAGCGGTTTGCTAGAGGTCTTAATTTCCATGCAAAGGACGGATGCCTTTAGGCATCTGCAATACCCCAACCTCTTTATCTACTGCACCCAAGGGCTGGGGTTGAGTGAAGCCCAGGCCTGCTATTTTTCTAAAGTGGCCCGTAAGTCCGAAGAAGTTCCAGCATTAAAAGCCGCCATCGATGACGGAACGCTGTCTTTGTCCCAAGCCCGGCGCGTCGTCGCCGTGATTACGACTGAAAACTCTAAAGAATGGATTGAAAAGGCAGCCACCCTTCCTCAGCGTGAATTAGAACGAGCGGTTACCGTGGCCAACCCCAAATCAGCCGTTCGAGAAAAGATTAGACCCATTACGCCAGCTCGCAGCGAGTTACGGGTGGGTATCTCGCTGGAGTTAGAAGCAAAGCTAAGACGTGTGCGAGAAGTCCTCGCGCAGAATAAGAAGCAGGCCGTTAGCTTAGAAGTGACGCTAGAAGAAATGGTGAGCCTGTTTCTGAAACACAAAGACCCCGTCGAAAAAGCCAAGCGGGTTAAGTCACTGTCCTTATATGGACCCGCCCATTGCAAGAGAAACCTTGGCGTAGAGTCAAAGAGTGCATCCTCAGGAAAGTCGAAGGCCGTGAAAACCCAAGGACTGAAAGCGCCGAAGCCATCTCCTCGCAGACTCACCGCCAAGACCCGTCACGCCGTAAATCAACGTGACGAGGGGAAATGTCAGGCAATTCTCCCCAATCAACGGCCCTGTCATTCGAGACAATGGGTCGAGCATCATCACGTCATTCCAAAGGCCCAAGGTGGAGCGGATACTCCAGCTAACCTCATCACCCTGTGCAGTCAGCACCACAAAATGCATCACTTGCCTGGCCTACCGCGCGTTCGGAACCACCCGGTACCACTGCCCCGTTGAACCATATAATCCGACCTAGACCGCCACCTGAAACGCCCCCGGCGATTTCGGGTGAGCGTGTCCGTCGGGGTCGTCGACTGGACGTTATGTAATTAATATCACAAGTGGTTTGCTGCCCAAAAACGTAAGTGCGGGTGTGCACTCCGATCCGTCATCATTGAGTGAATGAGCAATTCCAATCACCACTACTCAAACAAGAATTTCACAAAAAACCTGCAACATTTCGGAGGGCAAATGGCTCGATGGCATTTCATTCTCGGTCGATTTCCTTTTGTTCTTACCCTGCTTTTTCTGGTGGCGTGCGGGGCCACTCAGGATGGTAACTCTCCCGCCGCAAATCAGGGTGGCGGGACCGAGTTGCGAGGAATTCGCAACGGCGAGTTTATTAGCGAAAATCATTCGTCGGGTTTAACTTACGGGGGCTCCGTCGGGCGGGTACGTCCCGCCGACCTCACCACGCTTTGCACGGGCACGCTCATCGGCCTGCGCCACGTTCTTACGGCGGCCCACTGCTTGGGGGACGGTAACAAGGTGATGTACTTCGGCGGCGAAATCGGAAGCTTGGCGGGGGCCCGGCGGGCCATCCGCGTGACGAAGCATCCCGTTTATGCCGGAAACCGCAGCTTTTTTACTCCGGACCTGGCGATTTTAACGCTCGAGGCGCCCATTCCCGGCGGTAAGCCCGTCGCCATCGCGGAGTTTGATCTGACCCAGGGTTCGCACGTCGTCGGCGTCGGCTTCGGAGTGAACTCGCAGACCACCGGACCTTCCGCCGGTTGGTCGTTCGTGAACCACCCGTCGCGTGGCACGTTCATCGTCTCCGGTCTTCAGCCGGCCAAGGTGGCCCCCCTGAATAAGAACCCTCATTTCGTCACCGATTTCTACGATCGCGGCCTCATCGATACGGTTCCCGGCGAGAAAAACCAAATCATTTGCCCCGGAGATAGCGGCGGCCCCATTTTCGTCGGACACGGATCCAGCCTCCGTTTAGCGGGAGTGGCCTCGTTTTCATTCGCGCGCGGGACGAACGCGGTCGAACGCTGTATTACGGCGGTCAATGCCGGTCACGTCTCGGCCACCCGCTTTCTCCCCTGGATTCGCGCTACGATGGAATTCACCAACCGGCCGAGTCAGGTGCGTACGGTAACGAATTTGTACCGCGATATCTTAGAGCGCGAACCCGTACCGGGCGAAGTCCACTTCTGGACCGAACGGTTGATGCACGGAATGTCGCCCTACCAAGTGGCCCTGGGCTTTACGCGGTCACGCGAGTTTTCTAAGAAACTTGTGTTCGGCATGTACCGCCGGTTCCTTCACCGCATTCCGGGTAACGACCACACCTATTGGGTGGAACGCATGATGCGCCTCAACGCTTCCGAGCGGCAGATAACTTCGGAGATTCTGGGCTCGGCGGAATACTTTGCGCTGGCGGGAGGAAGCAACGTGCGCTTCATCGTCAGACTCTACACGGACCTTCTCGGTCGCATACCCTCGCACGCGGAGGCTTCGTGGTGGATTCGCAATCTCGCCTTCGACCATAACCGAGCCCGCGTCGCGCTCGGATTTCTGGAGAGCGACGAGTACCGCGGGTTAATCGTGAAGGATTGCTACGAGCGTTATCTTCGTCGGAGCGCCGACGGTGGTTTCGGCTTCGGCTACGATCCCGGACAAAACGTCTGGAAGAGCCTCCTCGTGACTCAGCCCGAACAGACCGTACGGGCCGGCTTCGTATCGAGCCACGAGTACCGCCTCACTTATTATCGTTAATATATATGCGAACGAGGCCGGGGCGGACCACCGCTCCGGCCTTTTCACGTTTAGTCGAGGAGTTCGATTCGTCGTGCCGGCGGGAATTCACTCCGGCGTTTGGACCCAGGCTCCGCATACCCACTGGCCATTTCCCGGACCGCACGCGGGTTGATTGCCTCCGACGTCGTGAGCGTCGAGTACGCTGGCGCAGGTATCCACGTCGCGCGGACCCTGGCAGGGGATCGTGCCGTAGGGGTGAAATGCGGGATAGTTGCGGGC
>JAYUBV010000609.1:0-3524 GCA_043740655.1 Pseudomonadota bacterium
GCAGTATTTTCCATACTTTTAAAGACACCGCCCGTTCCACCCTCTGGGCGGGAATCACGGCGTCAACGGGTCAGGCCATCGTAATGTTCGGGGCCTTTACCTTACTAGGCGTTCCCGCCTCGTTTCTCGCCGGCCTGGCGACTTTCTTTATGGCTTGGGTCCCGATCATCAGCTGCGGACCCGTGTGGATCCTGGCGGCGCTTTATCTAATCGGAAAAGGGTTTACGACGAAGGCGCTACTCATGATTGGCGCCGGATTGCTGGCGAGTTTCGTGGATAACGTGATCCGTCCCTGGGTTCTAAAGGGACGCAGCAACATCCATCCGCTCATCGGGTTGTTGTCCGTTTTTGGTGGCATGCATGTTTTCGGTATCTTGGGTGTACTAATTGGACCCATCGTCGCCGCGGTGCTCATCTCCTTGCTCGATGTGTGGCCTAACCTGCAAAGACGCTTCGAATCCGCCGCCCTGACGCCTCTAGCGGGGGAAGCACCCGTTCCGGCGTGAGTCGAACCGTGTCTGGCACGCGATCTGCAAAAACGAAAACCAAGGAGAGGAAATATGAAAAATAAACTCATGTTGAAGAAGAACGACATCGTTCGCGTTTTGGGAAATGAAAACGGCCGTATCGGCTATCTGATCGCGTGGATGCTCGGCGTCCCCGCTTCGGTTCTACTGGTGATTTTTTTGATCTTCGGCGGCGGACACCACTAATCTCGATTTAAAGTGAGGGCCGGCGGGTTTCCGTCCGGCCCCCTTTCTTCAGTTAGTGGCTCTGCGGCGGGACTTTGAGAAACACTAAAGTCTTTTCCGTAACTTCACGGAAAAGCGGAGCCGCGTGCGAAGACCCGTGCACGCCCTTCATGTCCGTCGGATTTTCCACTACGACGAAGACGACGACGCGTGGATTTTCCAGCGGACCAAATCCGGCGAAGGCCGCCAAATTCGAATCGCCGCCGAGTGTGTCGTGCCCTACGTGTGTACGGCTGTAGCCCGTCGCGGTTTTTCCGGCGAGTTTATAGAGCTTACTCGCTTGCGCCATCGCCGTCCCGTGCACCATTACGTCGGCCAGTACGGCCTGCATCGCCTTCGCATTTTCTATCGAAAGCACGCGCCGGACTACCAGCGGTTGCGCCTTTCCGCCTTTAATATTCTGAGGCTTCAGCAAGTTGCCGCCGTTGGCGATCGCCGAGAACGCCTGCACAATTTCCAGGGGAGAGACTAGGATCGCGTCGTAACCAGTAGAGGCGTGCGCCACGTATTTAGCCTTTCCTGCTGCATCAGTGGGAATTTTCGGCAGCTCGCCGGGACGGGCCTCGGGAAAAGAATCCGCGGATCCGCCCGGGCCGAACCCGAATTCGGTAAACGCCTGCGCGACCCCTTCGGCGCCGAGCTTTTCTCCCACTTTGATTCCGCAAATGTTGCTCGAATGCACGACAGTGTCGGCGGTGGAAAGCGAGTCGAACGGCTTCCAGTCTTGGTAGACCTGGCCGTTGATGACGTACTTCCCCTTTTCGCAGTTCTGCATTTCCTGAAACGTCGTCGTGCCCCTTTCGACCGCGGCGGCGGCGACGATCGCTTTAGAAAGCGATGCGGGGCCGAACTTCAAAGACAGCGCCCAGTGCGGCGTGCGTTCGGCCTGCTTCTCCATGCGATCTTCGTTAGCGACCGCGAGCACTTGCCCGGTGTTCGGATCGGCTACGACCACAAAACCAAGGCTGGCCTTGTGGCGCGTGAGCGCCGCCGTCAATGCGTGCTCGGCGATTTTTTGAATTTGCGGGTTAGTCGTTAAGAGGCCGGGATTGGGATCGCTCGCTTCCGCGGTGCGCAGTTGTTGCGCGCCGTATGCCGCGGTGACGAGACCCAATAGTCCCCAGGTACCGGTAATCCACGAGGCCCAGCGGCCCGCGGTTGTCTTGTGATTAGTTAACATTTCGATGCGTCTCCTTAGGAATGATTTGAAGTATTTTGGGTTCCCAGATCTTCCCGCCATGCCGGTGGTACCGACCAGCTTGCGGTGAGATCCGAGCGCTGCCTCCGCCACCCTAACCAGACAGCTTCCGTACTCGTACGCCGAGACCCTACGGCCGATGAGGGCCTCGTCGCACGAAAGCTCTTGAAACTCGTGAATCCGCCGCCGCCACAAATAGGCCGCGGGGTTGGCGAAGAATACGCACAGAATCCCCTCGATGAGCAGGGCCCACGGCGTGTCGCCTTGCCGGTGGTGCTGCACTTCGTGGCGCACCGCCAATTTAAGATCGGACCAACGGCCTAGCATTGCTTCCGGCAACGCAACCCACGCGTGGCCGCCCAGTCGAGTGGAAAGCGGCACTTCAATCTCAGGCGTAATGACGATGCGTAATTTACCGAGACGCTTGAATGGAGTTGCGTTCTCCAGCGTGGCGAGCAGACGCCGGGCTTGGCTCAAGAGCCGCACGAAGCGCACCATTACGATCGTCAGCAGTAAGAGGAAAAGAAGCAGATTGGCGTGCGTGAGTAGCGCTTCGACGGTTATCCAACCAGGATTAGCGGGCGCGAGCTTCGCGCGCGGCGCCGTCGCCGAAGGGGCCGCGGCCGGGCGGGCCAGGTCGCCGAACGTACCGGCCATTTCCGCTAGCGGCGCACGAATCGCATCGGGCACCGGCGGCAAAGCGTGAGTGGGCAGGATCAGAATCAGTGCGGGCAAAAGTAACGAAAGCCCCACGGTGAGTTGGGCCAACCGCAGCTGGCGGAGCGGGTGCGACCGGAGCAGGGGAATGGCGCCGATGGCGGACACCAACAGCAGACCGTTGGCGATGGCGTACCACTGTAAGTAAAAGGAGATCATGCTTTGAGCCTCTTCTGGAGGAGCTGGCGGATGGCCTCGAGCTCGTCGGTGGAGATACGTGAGTCGTCCAGTAGCCGCATCACCATCGATGAGGGATTGCCGTCGAAGAGCTTTTCGGTCACGTGGTTTAGCGCCCGCTTTTCGTAATGATCGCGGGACAGCACCGGACGAAACGTGTGCGTTCGTTCCCCCTTTTCACTTTTCAGCACGCCTTTCTCCTCGAGGATGGACATCATCTTGGCTACGGTAGTGTAAGTAACGTCCCGTTCGGGGGGCAGGGCTTCTAACACGTCGCGCACGACGCATTCTTCTAGGCGCCACACGATGCTCATTAGTTCGAGTTCTACTTCCGTCAGCATGCGATCGGTCTTTTTCTTCTTCATACCCATCATTCTACGAATCCTTTCGTAGATGTCTACGAAATACTTCGTAGATGTGTGACATTTTTTTAAAGCGGGCTTAAAACAACGTTATGAAAATTTGGTTACTCCTCGTCCTGGTATCCCTTCCCGCATACGCAAAGTTTTCCGTTTCGGTGTCGTACGCCATTTCGCACGACACGCTGAAAATGGTGGAGGCGGAGTTAGCCAAATGCGGCAAGCGCCCCTACATGGACTACGCTTGTGCGGCGCGGCCGTTTAAAGATGCCAATCAGCACCTAGTCCTCGTCGCGTGCGGTCCGAATTTCCCGAGCAAAG
>JAYUBV010000610.1:0-11324 GCA_043740655.1 Pseudomonadota bacterium
GAATGATGGTCACTTTGTGTACCGGATCCAGGCCGGGCATGAACTTGCCCACAATCGTATGGCCCGCTTCGTGGTACGCAATCGCCTTTTTCTCCTCTGGGCCGATGATCATCGACCGGCGCTCTTTACCCATGAGCACCTTGTCCTTGGCCTCTTCGAAGTCGGTCATCGACACCACCGTTTTATTGTGGCGGGCGGCGAGGAGCGCGGCTTCGTTCACCAAGTTCTGCAAATCGGCTCCGGAAAAGCCCGGGGTACCTCGGGCGATGAAGCCCAGGACCACGTCTTTATCCAGCGGAGTGCGACGCGTGTGCACCTTCAAGATTCCTTCGCGACCGCGTACGTCGGGTTTATTCACGATGACATTGCGATCAAAACGGCCCGGGCGCATCAGGGCGGGATCCAGCACGTCGGGGCGGTTCGTTGCCGCCACCAGGATAACTCCCTCTTTCGAGTCGAAGCCGTCCATTTCGACGAGCAGTTGGTTCAAAGTCTGTTCCCGTTCGTCGTGACCACCACCGAGTCCGGCGCCACGCTGCCGGCCGACGGCGTCAATCTCATCGATGAAGATTATGCACGGGGCGTGCTTGCGGCCCTGCTCGAACAGGTCACGAACGCGCGAAGCGCCCACGCCGACGAACATTTCCACGAAATCCGAACCTGAGATGCTGAAAAAAGGCACCATCGCCTCACCGGCAATGGCTTTTGCCAACAGCGTTTTGCCCGTACCGGGGGAGCCAGCGAGCAACACGCCCTTAGGGATACGGCCACCAAGCTTGGTAAATTTTTTGGGATCGCGGAGGAACTCGACGATTTCGCGTAACTCCTCTTTGGCCTCGTCGCAACCGGCTACGTCACTGAAGGTAATCTTCGTGTGCCCTTCGGTGACCAGCTTGGCGCGCGAACGGCCGAAGGCCATCGCCTTGCCACCCGACACTTGCACCTGACGGAGAAAGAACAAGAGCAAAACCAGGAAGAACAACATCGGGCCCCAGCCCAGCAGGAACTGAACCCAGAGGGGGTTTTGATCTTCAATTTCGTAGTTGGGCGTGAGGTTGTGTTCCGCGAGCAGCTTCAAGTAGAACTCAGCGTTCGTGTCGCCGGCCGTTTCGAAGGTCGGATTGGCTTCCCCCGCCGAAGGCTTGTATTTACCTTCGACTTTGCCGTGCGCTTTAAACGTCACGGACTCCACTTGGTCGCTCTTTACGGCGTCCACAAATTTGTTGAACGGAATTCTCCGCTCCGGCTTCGGCACCCGCGCGGTTTGGAACAAGAGCACGGTGGCCATCGCCAACAGTAACCAAGCAAACATCGTCTTCTGAGAGTTTTTCATTCGGTGGGTTCTCCCACTAAGTTTATCGGTGGAAGGCCCGCCCAGCCTGAGTCGGGCTACCCGGGGTTTTGGGAGAAAAAATAACGCTTAGTATTAACGGTAAGGAATTCGAAGGGATGGTTCGTTCGACAACAAAGGATGCCACACCACGTCGGCGGTCCCTTTTCTCACCATCACCGGATGGTGCGATCTTTCGGGGGCCGGAACCCCCATCTTTTTCAGGCGGTCGACGACGGGTTTTCCTCTAAAACGATCCCCCGCACGCCACGCCCGTAGCTCCATGCCTTCGGGCAATGCATCGTCCTGTAGGATCTCGACCGGCCGCCTCGGCGACGCCCGTGGAAAGAAAAAGGCAAACCCCATCGAGCACTGAACATCGAGTCCATTAGAGAGCTGCGCTTTGCCCCGTCCTTTTTCGAGCGTGACCAAAAGCTTTTCTAGCTCCCGACGGGTCAATGCGGGTAGACCGGCCTCACTAAACGAAAGCCGCAGCACGCGCCGCCGCCAAAAAACTTCCAGCGCAAAAAGCTTTTCGAGCGACAGCTTGTGCCCCGCCGGGGTCACTTCCCAAAGCCCTTTTGCCCGCGCGGCGGATTCGAGGGAGAGCACTCCGTCGACCTCTTCGAGCTCCCGCAGGAGATCCCCTACGCGCGATAACCACGCCGACTTGCCGCCGTACTCTTCCGCCAGCTTTTCCAGGACGGGCACCGCTCGGAGCCGAACGCGGTTTCTAAAGTACTTCGCGCTTAAATTGCTTTTGTCGTCGCGATACGTCCAGCGGCGCCGTTTGGCGTACGCGACCAGCTCCGCCTTTTCCACGTCGAGCAGCGGGCGCACGAACTGGCCGGATCGCGCACGAATGCTTTTCAATCCGGAAAGTCCGGAGCCGCGCAGAAGTCTCATTAAAAAGGTTTCCAGCCGATCGTCGGCGTGGTGCCCCGTGGCAATCGCCAGCGCTCCGTAAAGCTGGGCTACCTGCAGCAAAAATTCGCGTCGACGATCGCGCATCGCCTCTTCCGACAACCCCCGACCTTCGTCAAGTACGCCGGTGTGCAACGGAATGTTTAAGCGGCGGCAAAGCCGGGCCACGAATCGAGCGTCCTCCTTCGACTCTTTTCGTTGGGCGTGATCTAAATGGGCGGCGACGAGCCGCAAAGCGGGCCGCTGCTCCGCCAAAAGACGGAGCAAGATCACCGAATCCACTCCGCCGGAAACCGCCACGACGATGGGCTCGGCCCCGGTTAAACCCAACTGGGCTAAGGCTTTTTGAAACGTGGCGGAAAGAGAATTCACGGTAAGCAGAGCTATAGCCCAGAACGGGGGATCGGCGCTAGTTGTCCTGACGGCCGCTAGTGTAGGGAGACTCGTTGCGATCCTCAGGGGATCCGTTGTTACGATCGTCCCGGCCATTGTCGTTTAAAGGCTCATCCTCTTCCGAAACCGCTGCTTTAGGCACACTACGGGCCGCGGGCTTACGGGGGCCGTCCCCTTCGTCGCCCGAATCCCGATCCTCCTCCCGACGATCCGCCTCTTCCGGAATCGTTCCCCGTTCCCCGGAACGTTTCAGATCGGTGTCGGCGGGGCGATCGTAACGGGATTCTTCGCGCGGAGGCGGTTCGGGAGCGCGTTGCTCGGGCAAAACTTCCATCGGCCGTGGGGCGGCCGGACTGGCACCTCGGAATACCGGCTGCATAACGTTGGGGCGTGAACTCAAACGGCGACCGCCGTCGTTCGGATTTGGAATGCTCGGGGCGAGGGGATTGGAACCCTCCCCTTCCTGCACAACCGACGTAGGGTCCGCTTTTTCGGGTTTCGTCCACCGATCACGGCCCGCGTACATAAACAAACCGCCGACCACGGCGATTAAAGTCATCGCCACGATCCAGCGCGGAAATCTGGGCTCGTCGTCGGTAGGGCGACCGGAGTCGGACGCAAATCCCACTTCGGCGTGGCCGTCGTCGGCCACCCGTAGGTCGCGGTTGGTAGTTTGAATCAAATCTTCGGGCTGAATGTCCATGAGCTGTTCCGGCATCAGCGCTTTGACGTCGTCGTCGGAAACCTGTGCAGCGTCGACTTTGCGGCGTTCGCCTTCACTGGGGTGGGCGTACTGGCCTAGCACGGTGGGCTCGACGGGCGCGGAGGTGCGCCGTTCGAACTCGGCGAACTGCCACAGTATTTTCCACTGGCCGCTAGACTTGCCGTGCTCTTTGCCTAGCTTCATCGCGGGATCGTTCCGACGGATGATGCCTTTATCGATCAGCTCGCACACTTCCGCATACGTGAACGGACCTTTGGCGCTCTTTTGGACCAGAACGATCCAAATGCGTGCTTCGGGCGAGTTGTCTTGTGCGCCAGGCGAGTCCATCGCTAACGCATCGGTAGAATTTTAGACTTAGGTGAGTCGATCAGCCGAGCCAGACCCGGCGAGTACTTGACTCAGCTCGCCATGGAGCAGGCCGTTTGAGGCCAAAATCTCTCCGTCCCGCGCAGAGACGGGTTTTCCGGCGTAGTCACTTATTTTGCCGCCGGCCTCCTCAATCAAGAGGATCCCCGCGGCGACGTCCCAGGCGGACAGCCCACGTTCCCAAAACCCTTCGTAACGGCCGCAGGCTACGTAGGCCATATCGAGCGCGGCAGCTCCCGGACGGCGTACTGCCTGGGCCCGTTCGCACACGCGGCCAAACCGATCCACTTCACGATCGAGCTCCATGCCCTTGAAATAGTAGAAGCCCGTGCCGAGCAGCGCGTGCTCAAACTTGCTCACCTTGGAAACGTGCAACCGTTCCTTTTTATTCCCCGTGTAAAGGAAAGCGCCCTTCCCTTTTTCCCCCAGAAACAACTCCTTGAGCACCGGGTGGTAGATCGCCCCCGCAATGAGCTCACCATCATACTCAACGCCGATGGAAACGCAGAACCAAGGAAAACCGTGCGCGTAGTTGGAGGTGCCATCGAGGGGATCGATAATCCACGTCCAGCGGCTGCCGTCCTTTTTGTGCAGCCCGCTTTCCTCCGTGATCACGTCGCTTTCGGGAAAGGCCTTCAAGATCTTCTTGAGCAGGTAATTTTCTGACTGAAAGTCCGCTTCGGTCACGATGCCGGCGCCGGGCTTTTCGGTTATTCGGATCTTCTTCCGAAAGTACTTCATTTGGATGGCCCCGGCCCCCCGGGCGATTTCCGCCAGGAACGGCATTAGCTTGGGCTCTTTATGTGCGGACTTTTTCTTTTTCATCGGCTTTTTCAAGGGTTTTTTAATTTCTGCTTTGCTGACGAGGATAGCCGCTCGAAAGATTTCTCGGCCTGGGTCTCGGCCTCGATCTTAAGCTCTTCCACCACTTCGCGGTTCTTCTGGAGTTGAATTTCGTAATGTTTCTTTTGCACGCGTTCGACTTCCGCTTGGTAAACGGCGTCTTCCACTTTCAATTCTAATTCGCGTAGCGACGTCTTCATGTACTTGCTAAAAGCTTGGTCATCGTACGGCACCGTGCGCAAAGGCTCTTTCTGTTCGCGGTAAAAGCACAGGGTCTTTTCGATGAGCTTATCGATCGGATTGGACTCGCGCGCCCGTTCCGACATTTCGTTCAATTTCCCGCGCATGGCGAGAATGCGCAGAACGCGTTTCGAGAAATTCCGATCGCTGGACACGCTGCCCAACGCCACGGCCTGCATAAATCCCAGGTAAGGCGACGCATCGGGCATTAGCTCCGCGCAGCTCGTGGGCAACAGGTAGGTGGGTTGCGAGGAGTCGACTTTGGCGTGGGCGGTTGTGGGGCCCACCACCAAAAGCGTCAGGATAGGGATTAAATAGCGCATCACTTCTCCAGTTGTTATCATCATAATCTCTTTTGACCGAGGGCGTTGGCAAGTGTCGTGGACTGAATTCGATTGTGTTGTGGTGGGCGATGAAATTGCGGCCGTATGGCTGTTGCGTCAGTACGTCGAGCTCGCAAAAAAGGAAAAAGGGGCCTCCGAGGTCCGCGTGGGCTGGATTCGGTTGCGCCCGTCGGCCCGTCCCATCGCCATTCCGCATTTTTTGAGGGAGAAGCTGGGGCTAGAAGCAAAGCCGTTTTTCTCCCCCGAGGTTCGCACCCCGCGCCACGATTATCCGTGGAGCCCTTCACGAATCTTGGAGCGCTACGGCTTTCAGCCGCCAGCGTGGGGACCTCTCACTGCGTCCGAAGCGAGCCAGATTCGGTACTGCTACCAGCGTTTCCCCGAGGTGTTCGACGTGGGGGCCGCACTTTGGGCGCGTTTTGGAAAGTCGGCGGCGCTGTCGACGGAAAAGCTCGTAGAGTCGGCCTTCCGCCTCTCACAGCTTAGTTGGGTGCCGCTCGAAGAATTGGCGCCGCCGCAGACCACCATTTTGAACTACCCGCCCAGTGAAACGCCGCTAAAAAAAATCATGCGTTTAAAGACGGGAGAGATCTCATTTGAATTCGCCGAAGACCAGCCGATCATGAGTCGGCACTGGATCCTAGCGAACA
This sequence comes from Pseudomonadota bacterium, assembly GCA_043740655.1. GTDB lineage: Bacteria > Bdellovibrionota > FAC87 > UBA2466 > UBA2466 > JBGSST01. The sequence goes on from JAYUBV010000610.1 coordinate 5,815, forward strand.
GCTACCTCGAACATCTGCAGTGGAAAGCGGAAGGGTTCGACGTAGCCCAGTATTTAGGGATCGGCATAACGCCCCCCAGTCACGGATTTTTAGAGTTCCGCCTCGATGTCGACAACGCGGCCCTAAGTCCGCGTCAGGCCCCGATTACCCTGTGGTCCGACGCGGATCAGATTCCCGATGCGGTTCGCGAAGTCTGGCCCATTGAGCTACAGAGGATGTCGGGCAATACGTCCCGCCTCATTGCGCAGGCGCCAGTTCCCTTTCCTTTCGACGTCGATACGGCGTTAAGTCAAATGCGCGAGGCGATCAAACGTATCACCCGCCTCATCCCGTGGTTGCCCGAATGTTTGCGATCGGTTGAATTTCCCATGGGTATCGAGAGCTGCCACAGCCAGGAGGCCCGCGCCGAAATCGAATCGCGTCTGTGGCAAAACCTCCATGAGCGCTACGCCCTTTCGAGTCTGGAAGTACGCACACGCCACCGCGGGATCTACGTCCTGCCCGCGTCCTACCACTCCGAACTTCCCTACCCGTTGGGCACGTTGCGCGGAGCGAAAGAGATCCTCATCGAGCGATTCGGTCGACGGGAATACCAAAAGGTTAACGTTGCTCCCCAAGCGGCCATCCGTTAGTTTAAAAACCTCACGCCTCACAAGGATTTGAGTTGGCCTTTCAGGAATTAAAACAAGAGCTTGCGTCCTTGGGTGAACCCAAGAAAATTCTCCTGCTGAGGTTTTCGAGCCTTGGGGACATTCTCATGACCACGGCGATGATCCGCGCCGTGCGTACCCGCTTTCCCCACGCCCGCATCGATTTTGCGGTGCGCGAAGATTTTAAGGGGCTCGTCGAAACCAATCCCCACCTCGACCGCATTTGGACGATTAAGCGCGGCGCCGGGATGAAGGGGCTTTTTCGGCTGGCGCACGATCTAAATCGCGAGCATTACGATCTTGTCTACGACGCCCACCGTAGTTTGCGTTCGCGTTTTTTAATGGCGCGCGTGTCCGCCAAAAACAAAGTGACCTACGCCAAACATTATCTTTCGCGATCGCTGGCGCTCACGATCAAGTTTCCACGTCTGACCGATCGCACGCGGATGTTGGAGCGGTTCATCGAACCGCTGGAGCCCTACGGCGTAAAGTACGACGGTCGGGGGCCCGAATTCATCGTAACCGCAGTGCAGGCGGAGAGCGCGCGCAATAAAATTCCGGACGCGACCGAAACGGAAAGGTTCGTCGGCATCGTTCCGACCGCGCAGTGGGAAGGCAAACGCTGGGCGGCGGATCGTTTTCACGAGCTGGTGCGGCGACTGGAATCGCAGAATCAACGTGTGCTGATCTTCGGCGGCAAGGGCGACACCTTTTGCGGCGACATTGCCGCGGGGCTTTCGCCCGAGAGGGTGCTCAATCTCCAAGGCAAGACGTCACTCGCCGAGTCCGCTTATTGGCTCTCGCGCTGTTCGGTGGTGGTCGCCAACGACACGGGGCTGATGCATTTGGCGGACGCGCAGGGCGTGCCGACCGTCGTCATCTTCGGCCCCACTTCGGGGGAGCTGGGCTGTCTGCCGTTTCATCCGAGTAGCCAAACGCTAGAGCCCCAACTGTGGTGCCGCCCGTGCTCCAAGAACGGGGAGGCGCCGTGCATTCGCGGCCGCAGACTGTGCTTAGAAGCTACCCAGGTTGACGACGTTTGGAATAAGACGATTCCGTTTCTCGGGGCGGAAAATCGTGCTTAATCCGATCTACTACGATGCCGGCGTACGGGCCCTACACTTTATCCTGAAGGGCATTGCCCCGTTCTCAACCAAAATTCGCCAGGGGTTAGAGGGGCGCCGGGGGCTCTTCGATCGTATCCAAGCTTTTGGCAGCATCCACCCCGGCGCCATCTGGTTTCACGTCGCCAGCAGCGGTGAGCTGGAGCAGGCCATTCCCGTCATGGACGAACTGAAGGCGGCTCGCCCGGGTCTCCCCCTCTTGCTTACCTACTTTTCTCCGTCGGGAAAAAAGGCGGTCACCCTCGAAGCGACGCGGCGGAAGGACCAAGGTCTAACGGTGCCATGGGATCATGCCGACTATTCGCCGCTCGACGCATCGGCCGAGCTTTCCCTTTTCTTTACGAGCGTTCGTCCGAGCCTTCTCGTCCTCGTTCACCGAGAGCTATGGCCGGGGCTACTGAACGCGGCCAAAGGGTTCGACGTGCGCGCGGTGCTGATGTCGAGCTACTGGCCGACCAAACCGTCGCGCGGCGAAGGTAAAAAATTAGAGGGGCTAGCGTGGTTGGGAACCGTGGATAGCACTTCCGCGGAACGCATTCGCGAAGCCGTGCCAACGCTTCCCCGAGCGGACGTGGAGTCCTTCGGCGATCCGCGGGCGGAACGCGTGCTGCTGCGCAAAGCGTGGAATAAGATGCCTGCCGAAACCGGCGAAACGGGCCACCCCCTGTGGCTACTCGCCAGTCTTCACGAAAGGGACGTCGTGGCACTTTCCGATCTCCCTTTTCGGTTGAAGTCCTCGCCGACCCTCTGGGTGGTCGTGCCGCACGAGCCGGACGACAAAATGATAGGCCGCCTTAAAAGATGGTTGGCCCCACTCGGCAAAGTTTGTTTGTGGAGTGAATCGGGTGGCGAGCTGCCCGCGCAGGGGGCAATTATCGTCGATAAGGTAGGGTTCTTGGCCGAACTCTACGTGCGCGCCTCGGTGGTGTTCGTTGGCGGCAGTTACGACGCCCGCGTTCACAACGTGTGGGAACCGGCCGCGTACGCCAGGCCGATCCTTACCGGCCCTTACATTCAAAATTCTGCCGAAGCCCTTCAGCTTAAGGCGAAGGGGCTCTTAAAAGTGTGCCCGGATAGTAGCGCCCTCGCCACCGAATTGGAGCTACTGCTAGCGGATCCAACTCAGCATCGCGCTATCGCCGGCGGGCTCACGGAATTTCTGGAAGCTCAACGCGGCGTCAGTCGGCGCTACGCAGTGAAGCTACTGTCGCTTTACCGACAGAGCCGCACCATAAACTGACCGGCCACGCCGTTGTTGTCGTCGCCCCGTACGTCGAGGCGTCCCGTAAACGAGCTCTCACTGACCTCGGTGACCTTCCCCGAGCCAAAGGCCCCCACGGACTCACTCGAAATCCCGGTGCCCTTATAGAACGTTTTAGAGAGCCACACGGACCCTTTGCCCGAACCCACGGTGTAATCGAGATCGCCTACCTTCAATTCATTAATTTGGAATTGGACCGCGAAAATTTCGTTACCCGGAGTGCCCTTCAGGATCGCGGCGCACGCGTCTACGCCCGGATCTTTTTCGTACAGCGCTACCATCCACGTATCCGATCCGGCGGGGTGCACCGCAGTTCCGAAACGAAAGTTCCACGGATGGCCGGCGATCTTTCCTTTCATCATGTCCAGGCACGCGACGGAGGTGACGTTTTTCCCGCACGTGGGAGACAGCCTCTCCTCGGCCTTTTTTCCGCAACCGACCAGAACCATCACGACTGCCAAACTCCAAGCTACCTTTGCCATTTTTTGCTCCCCCGCTTTTAAAATTTTTTTGGAGTATGCCACGAGAATACGGTTGGAGGCAGTAGAGGAAAATGCTGCATACTGGCATAATACAGGGCGAGGTGTTGCTGTGTTTCGTGCGGTTGCGGTTGCCTTCCTCCTCCTGGGGTTCTCCTTCTCGGTTTTTGCCGAAGAGATAAAAGTGTGGACTCCCCGCGGGGGCGGTCCCCGATTACTTTTGCCCGTCGGCGCCAATCAGACGCCCGAAGAGGCGGCGGCTCGCTATCTCGAGAAGGTTTACGCGAGCTCTCTCTCCCATGCCATGCTGAGCGAATGGCTCACTGAAGTGACCGGCACGTTCGAAGATCTTCCGACTCGAGGTCACGCCCCCGTCATGGTGCTGATGGACAATAGCTTTGAGCGCCTCAAAGAGGAGGTGCGCGTGTTCGAAAACCAGGGTGCGGATGCCTACGTTCTGCCGCTCGGGGCCGAGCTAGCGTTAAAGAACGAAGCGGAGCGGGCCCGTTTCCGTACGCTACTCGCCAAGAGTATTGACGGTATGGTGCTGCTCGGCGGTCACGACATTGATCCTAGGTTGTACCGCGCTCGCAATCAGTACTCGGAGAACGTCACCCCGGCGCGCGATGAAATGGAACTGGCCTACGTCAAAGCGTTACTTAGCCAGGGAAACGGTCGCCTGTTCGGCATCTGCCGGGGGCAGCAAATGATTGGCGTCGCTTTGGGTTATAAGCTCTACCAGGACATGGCCGAGCAAATTGGAGCGGCGGACCACGTCGACGTCCACCACCCGATCGACATCGAAGAGGGAACGCTCTTAAGCCAGGCCCTCGACGGACGGAGATCGGCCAAGATCTATTCGCTGCACCATCAGTCGATCAATATGGAGAGCAACCCTCGCGGAAAGTTAGTGGGCACCGCATGGTCGGCCATCGACGACGTGGGCGTGGTCGAAGCCGTGGAGACTCACGATGGACGTATCTTCGCGGTCCAGTTCCATCCCGAGATGATGGCCAGCGCCACCGGTCGTGCGGTCATCAAAAAATTTGTGCGGTTGGCAAAAGAATCGCGGGGAGATTGTTTTACCCGCATGGCCGGACTCCGCTAACAAAAGAAATAAAAAAAGGGCGGCTGACCTTTCGGCGCGCCGCCCTAATCTTTGGTTTCCCTTTAGCTTACGCAAAGGAGAACGCTAAGTGATTACCACTTCGTCGAGATCAAGAGGCGGATGTCGTTAACCCCGGTCGCCTGAAAATTCTTGCTCAGGAACGAGTTCTGGTACGCCAGCTTAACCGTGTGCTTGTCGTCGTAGGTTTTGCCGATCGCCGCACCAATGACGTGGTCCGTCGTGTTGACACCCGCGCCGACTTTGCCGTTCAGGAACTGGTACTTGACGCTGATGTCAAACATACCAAGGTCCAATCCGGGTTCCGCCATGACCTGCCAGTAGGTGTTCTTCCCAGCGCCGCCCAAGAAAGGGGTAGTTTCGCTAGACAGGTACAACCACTCTAGGTTGAGTGACAGAGCCGCGAATTTCATCGCCGCGCCAGCGCTGATGCCGATGTCCTTCGGACCACCGATCCAGTTCTGCACCAGAGCGCTGATAACCGGAGTGACGGTGGTTTCGCCGCTTTTGAAATCGTTGTGCCAACGAACGCCCACGCCGCCCATGGAGTTACCCGCGCGAGTGGTACGACCGTCTTGCACTTGGATTTCCAGAGCGCCCGGAAGAACGTCAGATATGGTCGCTTTAAGCGCCATATCGTAGCTCATGCCGTTAGCAGTCACGAAGCCGTAGCCGCGCGAATACCAGTAGGTGCCCATGTCGACGCGATCCCACATCGATTCCATACCGAACCCGGTGCGTTGGTGACCCAACGCAATCTTGATCGATTTGGCACACTCGTGCTCGATGTACGCCGCCAAGTTCGAGAACGAAAGGCTTCCGCCTACGATCGTCGCCGTGGAGAAATACGCCGAACCGTTTTGGTTATTT
>JAYUBV010000611.1:0-3513 GCA_043740655.1 Pseudomonadota bacterium
TGCAGGGTGGGCTGCAACACTTGCGGCGAATTCAGGTAGGTGTTCCGGTGCATACTTCCCAAGCGGAGAAACTCGGCATTTTCCAGGCCGGGCAACTTGCGGAACACGCGCAGCTGTTCGCCGTACTTCAGTTTGGTCTGGAACCCGACCAGATTGTACGCGGTCTTATGCTGATTTTCGGTGCGAAGCTGAATCACCGCCCACGGGCGCTTACCGGTGTGCGGATTCATTAGACCGACCGGGCGGAGCGGCCCGAACGAAAGTGTTTTTCTTCCGCGTGCGGCAATCGCTTCGATCGGCATGCAGCCTTCAAAATATTTTTCTTCCTCGAAATCGTGGGGCAGCACCACGTCACCCGAAAGCAGATCGTCGACCAGCAATTCGTATTGCTCCTGCGTGAGCGGGCAGTTCAGAAAGTCTGCAGTCTCGCCCTTGTCCCACCGATTCGCCAAGTAGAGCTTCGACATATCGAGGCTATCCGCGGAAACGATCGGAGAGATCGCATCGTAAAAATAGAGCGACTCGCCGCCGACTTTTTGGCGGAGCGCTTCGGAAAGCTTGGGCGAAGTGAGCGGCCCCGTGGCTACGATGTAAATCTGGTCCGGCAAAAATTCGCTGAACTCTTCGCGGCGGATCGTGATGAAAGGATGGGCGGCTAAACGCTCGGTGATCGCCTTGGAAAAAAGGTCGCGGTCCACCGCCAGCGAGGCGCCCGCGGGTACGGCGAACTGCCGAGCATTCTCCAGAATGAACGATCCCATGGCGGTGATCTCATCCTTTAAGATGCGCGACGCGGAATGGGCGGAATCGGAGCCAAAGCTGTTGCTGCAGACAAGTTCTGCGCACTTTTCCGTTTTATGGGCCTCGGTGGGGCGGACCGGTCGCATTTCCACCAGCTCCACGGCAATGCCGCACGTCGCTAACTGCCAGGCCGCTTCGCTTCCGGCGAGGCCTCCCCCGACAACCACTATTTTGGGGTTATGACGCACCTGGTCTCCTTGACGCTATTGGGCCTGTCTCATACACTAACTTGGAAAATAACCGCAAAGCCTAAATCCAGTTTTACCTTTACACCTTAGGACACTCTTCATGCCGCTAGCTTACGCCGCGACCAACGCCGCCAAGACCGCCGAAGCCGTCCCGCATCTGAACTCCATAGACTTAATTTTAAACGCGAGTTTCGTGGTGCAGCTGGTGTTGCTGCTGCTAATGGGCTTTTCCGTCTTGAGCTGGGCCATCATCTTTTTTAAGTTCGGTTCCATCCGGAGTGCCACTCGCCACGCCGACCGTTTTCTAGACATTTTCTGGAGCGGCAAAAGCATGGACCACATCTACTCCGAATCGAAGAAGTACACTGCCGCCCCGGTCGCCAAGATCTTCCAATCGGGCTATCTGGAACTGCAGCGAATCCTCGAAAAGGAAAAGACGAAGGGGGCCGGCAGCGATTCGATCGGGAACCTCGAGCGTGCCCTGGGCCGCGCCAACCGCAGCGAGCACATGCGGCTCGAACGGTCGCTAACTTTTTTAGCCACGACCGGTTCCGTCTCTCCGTTCATCGGACTATTCGGTACGGTTTGGGGCATTATGAACGCGTTTCAAAACATCGGCGCCGCCGGCGGTGCCAGTCTCGCCACGGTAGCGCCCGGTATTGCGGAAGCGCTTATTGCCACCGCCATCGGCCTCGCGGCCGCGATTCCCGCGGTGATGGGCTACAACTACTACAACCACAAAATTCGCACGTTGCGAGTTCAGATGGAGAACTTCTCCAGCGACTTTCTCAATATTGTCCGTCGTAATTTTTTGACCAGCTGATACGTCAAAGCAGCTTAGGGGTATTCAAATGGGGATGAATATGGGGGGTGGCTCCGACGATCGGCCGCCCGTGTCTGAAATCAACGTTACCCCGCTCGTCGACGTGATGCTCGTGCTGCTCGTGATCTTCATGGTCACCGCTCCGTTCATGGAACAGGGCATTCCGATCCAATTGCCCAAGGCGAAGACTAAGTCGATCGAAAAGGGGGAGAATCCGGTCGTGCTGACCCTCACCAAGGAGAATCGCCTTTATCTGAATAAGGAAGAGGTCTACCTGGCTACTCTGCCGCAGCGGCTGCAGATCCTTTTCAAGACGAGGAATAAGAAGGAGATCTTCATTCGGGCGGACGGGGCATTAAACTACGCCGCCGTCGCGCAGGCCATGGCCACCGTCAAAAATGCGGGCATCGATAAGATCGGATTGGTCACGATGCCGCCTGATTCACCCTCCGGGAAAAAATGAGCGAGGCCGTCGAGCAGAATGTATCAGGGTTCGTGTACGTTCCCCGTTACTTCATCATCGCTTCGCTCGTCGTGCACGTTTGCGTGCCGTTGTTCTACGGTGGAGTCGTGCTGCTGGAAAAATTCGGCATCAATATTTTCCCGAAGAAACATAACCCGATGGAGGTTTACCAAAACTTCATTCAGGTCGATATCGTCGGGCTTCCGGACGAGCTGAGCAGCCAGCGTACGGACGTGGATCCTACTTTACCCGTGGTCGACAAGGCCGCGCAGGCACACGAGAAGGCGGAGTTGGCGGCTAAGGAAGAAGCCGACGCAATGCACCTCGCCGAAGAGAAGGCTAAGGAAGCAAAGGTTAAGGCGGCGAAGAAAGAAATTGAAGAAAAAGCGGCGGAGAAGAAGGCCAAGGTAGAAAAAGACAAGGCGCTTAAACAGATGGAGAAAGAGGCCGCCAAGGAGGCCGCGCTCAAAGGCTTGAAGGAAACCGGCACTCAGAAGGGCCGTAAAGCGATTTCGGGTAACCTGAAATCGCAGGGCACCGCGATGTCTGGAGCCGTCGGCACGGCGAGGGATCGTTACGCGGCTCTGGTCGGCGCGAGGGTTCGCCAACACTTCAGCCTGTACCAATGGCAGCAGAAAAAAGGGCTGTCGACCGTAGTGCAGATTGAAATCAATGCGAAGGGTTACGTGACGGCAAAGCGGGTGATGAAACAAGCGCGCGATCCCGTATACGACGCAGCGGTGCTTCAGGCCATCGAGGCTTCGCAGCCTCTGCCGGTACCCGAGGACATGGCTTTGGTTTCTGACGGCATTACTTTAGAATTTAAACCGGAGAACTAAATGGGTCGCATCACCTGGCATCTGATTATTGGTTCCTTTTTTTTAGTTAGCGTGGCTCGTGCGGAGATTTACATCGAGGTCTTCGGCGCCAGCGTAAAGAAGGCGAAGATCGCGGTGGGTAAGGTTCACGCCCTGCCGGATGCACCGGGCACCGTCGACGCCGACCTTGCCAAGAAGGTGGAGTCGCAGCTGGAGTCGGATCTGCAGCTGGTTAATCTCTTTGAAGTGATTCCGCAAAACCTGTTTGCCAACCACGATTTGCCCAAGGATGTGCGTAATGTTCGGTTCGACGACTGGACAAATATCGGTACATCGTTCGTCCTTAAGCTGGGCTATAAGGTGCAGGCCGGAAAGTTAAATCTCGAAGCGTTCCTCTTCGACGTTCCCGGTAAAAAGAAA
>JAYUBV010000612.1:0-3499 GCA_043740655.1 Pseudomonadota bacterium
TTTCAGGTCGGACGTACGGGGGCGATTACTCCCGTAGCGCATTTGAAACCCGTGTCCGTCGGCGGCGTCACGGTCAGCCGGGCGTCGCTCCACAACGAAGATCAGGTGCGTGCGCTGGATATTAAGATTGGCGACACGATCGTCATTAAGCGCGCGGGGGACGTGATCCCCTACATTCAGAGCGTCGTGTTCGAGAAACGGACGGGAGGCGAGACCGAAATCAAGTTTCCGACGGAGTGCCCCGCCTGCCAAGACACGCTGGTGAAGGCCGAAGGGGAAGCGGCATTACGCTGCCCGAACGTGATGTGTCCGGCCAAGATTGCCGAGAGCTTAAAACACTTCGCCAGTAAGCGCGCCATGAACATCGAAGGATTGGGCGATAAATGGATCGATCTGCTGCTCGAGAAAAAACTAATCGAGCACTTCGCGGGACTTTACGAACTGACGCCCGAAACGTTGATGACGTTAGAACGTCAGGGGGAGCGGTCGGCTCAGAAATTATACGACGCGATCCAAAAGAGTAAGCAGACCACGCTCGCGCGCTTTCTCTACGCCTTAGGAATTCGTTTCGTTGGCGAACGCACGGCCGATCTGATCGCGCAGAACTTTGGATCTTTAGAAGCGTTCCTAGAGGCGGACGACGAGCGGTTCCGCCAGGTGGAAGAGGTCGGCGAAACGGTGGCGGCGGCGATCGTCGAATACCTGAAGGACGAACGGAATCTAAAGGAGATCGAGCGGCTGGTTAAAAAGGGGGTAAAGCCCCACCACGCCAAGGTCAGCGGCAACCAGAAGCTAAAGGGAAAAAACTTCGTGGTGACCGGCACCCTGCCCACCTTCTCCCGCGAAGACGCTGAGAGTTTCATCCGATCGCACGGCGGGAAGGTGACCGGCTCCGTCAGTAAAAACACGAGCTTCGTGATCGTCGGTGACTCCCCGGGTTCGAAATTCGCGAAGGCCAAAGAGCTCGGCGTCCCCATTCTCGACGAACAGGGCTTAAGAAAGCTCGTCTGACCCGCGACAAAGAACGTCACTTTCGCTCAAGTTTAGCCTCAACGCAGAGGTGACGAAAGTTGCAGTCTTGCGGAAATTTTCCCAATTCTTATAATGCAACTCCGCTGTCCGTTAGCCCTCAAACCAACTTTAAAATAGGAAGCTTCGCTATGAAGAATAATTTCTTTCGCTTTTTCAACCTGGGTTTGGGCTTGTGTCTACTCAGTAGCAATGCACTCGGGGGGATTACCTATTCCCGCCCCGGAGCTCCCGTACCGGTACCGCACCGCCCCGGAACTCCGCCGCCCCCTCCCTTTATACCAAAGATTCAAGTCAAAATTTACGCGGTCGGTCCGACGATGGTTCGCATCGACGTTCGCGAACCGGGCGCCCGTATCTCGCGCATCATGGATGTGCTGGAGTTGAAGAACCGCTTGGCCGGCCTTCACTTCGCCCCCGCCGACATCGACGCCGAAGTTGCCCGGATCCTGACCGCGCCGATCGTGCCGGCGTCCCGCGGTCCTATCACCATCGCGACTGAAGAGGTGCTGGTGAAGTCGGGGCGTGAACCATTTAGGCGTTAATTCGCCCTGGGCGGGGTGTTCACGTAAATCGTGTAGACCTTCGTCTCGGCGATGCGGTGGTAACCGTCTTGGAGGAGTGAGAACTCTTTCTGCGCGCGGATTTTGTGAAGGCCGTCCTCTTCAAAAATGACGAAGAGGTCGGCCTTTGCGCGGCAATGCTTTTCGTTGACCCCTTCGCAGTTCGTGGCGAAAAGCGTGGGGTACGGAACCGGTAACGGCGCCAGTAGGTAAATCGCCGGCAGGTATGGATACGAAATTACCGACGTCGGCTCCCTCTCTTCAGCCTTCAACAAATCCCTCTGGAGCGATCGAATTAATTCGGCCTTCTCGGGTGACGTGCGCAATCCGCGGTACGGCCCGTCGTTCAAGCGATCGGCTAGCGCGTAAATATTTGGAGTGATTTCGCCGTACCCGCTACGCCAGTAGCTCAGTAAAAACAGAACCGAGAACCCCATCGAGGCCGCCGTACGGCTGTGGTTGGCAATCCAGTAAAGCCCTACCAGCGCGGCCGGAAAAATGCCGACGGATACGGCGCTCACCCCCATGTGGCTACTCATGCCACAAACGAACGCCGCGCACCACGACGGAAACGCTACGCGACCGAAGAGTTCGATCCAGCCCGCCTTACGGTGGAGCAGCAACATCAGCATGAGCGGAACGGTGCCAAGGTAAACGATAAAATCGGCTTGGCCCAGACCACCCAGGCGAGGATGGGCGAACAAAAACAAAACCATCGGCAGTAACGTAATGCCCAGACGAAAGCGCTCCCGCGAAACCCTACCCGTTTCGAAAAGACTGTAGACCAGAACCGCCATCGCCGGTAGACGCCAACCTCCGCGCAAAAAAGGATCGATCGGAATCAAAACCTTCAGTGGATCGAATTTGCGGTCCGGATCGTAATGCCGAACGAACTCAAGAACGTCGTACAAACGTGAGATGTGACCATCGAGCACGATTATCAACAGCAACGTAGCGGGGATAAACCCCAAGCAAAACGCCAACCCCTGACGTCGTTCTTTCACCAGTTTGTGGATCGCCACGCCAATGGCCACCAAAGCGATCGTCGGGTAGGCCAGCGCCGCCAATGAAAAACAAACGCCCGATCCCACCGCCGCGTAGTCCGAGCGTGGCTCACGTAGACTTCGCCACGACAGTGCCAGCCCCAAGGTGAAAAATCCCAGCATCAAAGCGTTGTAGCTCAGCACCGGACTCATCACCGGAATGAAGAGCACGTAGAACGCCGCAAGCAGTGCGGTTACCGCGCCACCTACCAAAGGGGTCAAAATCCCCCACAGCCCCAGCGCCACCGCGACGTTGAAAAAGACGAAGAGGTGGCGAGAGAAAAGCACGAGGCCGTTGGTCCCGCCCCACGCCAGGTATCCCTTAATGGGCAACGCGGTGAAGAGGGCGGCCGTCTGACTGAAGTGAAGCTCATCGATAAAAGGCTTAGCCCCTAAGGCGAAGCGCAACGGGGTAGCGATGTAATAGGACTCGTCGAAGAGATCGATCCCAAATCGAATGCGCGCCAAAATCCCCATGCAGACCGAAATGAACACGGCCCACGGAATGATGGCGTTACGCGAGTCGTATGGCGGGGGCTGCATGGGCATTGGCGCAATTATAGCCTGACGATTACTCCAACGTCGCCAGCTCTTGCACGAGGGACGGCCCCCGGTAGACGAAACCGGTGTAGAGCTCCAAGAAATCGGCCCCCGCTTCGCGCATTCGTTCGGCGCACGGCCGGTCCATAATGCCTCCCACTCCAATCAGCACCTGATCCGCCCGCAACCGTTTCTTTGCTTCGTGTACCGCTGCCAAAGCTTGATGAAATAGCGGTGCCCCGGAGAGGCCGCCATTCTCGAACGCCCGCTCCTCCGCCATACGGCGGGAGGTGTTGGAGACGACGAGCCCCGCAAATTTCTTTT
>JAYUBV010000613.1:0-3480 GCA_043740655.1 Pseudomonadota bacterium
CGCATGCCCGAAAACTCGGTATTGAAGCCAGACACCAGCTCCGACTCCGCTTCCGGCAAGTCGAACGGAATGCGGTTCGTCTCGGCCAAACCGCCGATGAAGAGCAAGAAGAACGAAATGAAGGTGAACGGGTTATGGATGATGTTCCAGAAATGGTAATCGGCGGCGAGCGGCGACCCCATGTTCCAGCCCTGCTGCTCCACAATCGAACCGACCTGGAGAGTGCCGGAGATGAGGATGACGGGAAGGATCGCCAAGGCGACCGGAATTTCGTAGCTGACGATCTGGGCGGCGGCGCGCAGGCCACCGAGCAGCGACCATTTGTTCTGCGAGCCCCACGAGCCGAGCAACAGGCCGGGGGCAATCAGGGTTGTAACCGCCAAGATGTAGAAGACCCCGATGTTGAGATCGGCACCCACGAGGTGCTTACCGAGCGGCAGAACCGCGAAAGCCGCCAAGGCGCCGACCACGACGAACACTGGAGCCAAATTAAAGAGGAAGCGATCGCCGCCGGGCGGAACGAAATCTTCCTTCGCCAACATCTTCACGGCATCGGCCAAGAATTGAAGGATGCCCAGCGGTCCCACACGGTTGGGGCCAATGCGGTCCTGAATGTCCGCCGCCACCTTGCGCTCGACGTAGGTAGCCAAACCGCCGAAGGGCAGGGCTAAGCCAAAAATGACGAGTAGAGCGGAGAGGGCCGCCCAGATCCATAATGGAAGCGCCGAGATCACCGGGAGCTGGCTCGTCCAGCTTTGAAGGGTGTGCGCTAAGGCCGCAGATTGATTCATGCGTTAACCTTTTCCTTACGCTTGGGGCCGCTGATGCCTTTAACCCACTCGAGGTCGCCGCGAACCCAGCAGTACATCAGACCGGCCACCAATAGGCCGACGAACAAAAAGATTTCCGCAAAAACTAGGCCGCCATTGCCGTTGCGAACGGCGTTCTTAAATAAGGTGGCGACGGGCAAGATGGCTACGAGTTCGACGTCGAAGATGATGAAGACGATCGCGATCATGTAGAAGCGGATGTTGAACTTTACCCAGGGAGAGCCGACCGGATCTTCGCCGCATTCGTAGGCTAGACCGGACTTGCCAACGTACTTTGCTTTGGGGCGGAGCAGCCAACCGACGCCCAACATCAAGGGCACGACGCTGGCCGCAACGACGAAGTACCAGAATACGGTGATGAAGCCGGTTTCCAAGGAATCGTTCCCCTCTCCAGATGAACGTAAGTATGTGAATTTATAAAACCGCTAAACCCTAAGAGTGGGGGAAATGATTGTCAATAACCGGGGGCCGGTTTTCGCCCCGCGTTACTGCGACGAAGTGGCCGGGTTACATTGGAAGGCGTGGCACGACTCGTCAGCATTTTACTTTTGATCCTGACCACGGCCGCCGGTGCGCAACTTTCGACGCGGGTCTGCTTCACCTTTCCATTCCTAGGTGAGGGCACCGAGGTTTCCGAAGATTTGGTGCGCCGGACGTACGCCCAGCTGCTGCACGAAGTCGGAAGGCGTCTCACTCCGGAGCAGGCGCTGATCGACCTCGACCACAAACGGGCGTTGGGAACTTTTGCGCTCAAGACCGTAATGAACCGTAAACTCCAGCTTTCGGCCGACGGTAAGACTGCTACCGTCCAACGAAGCAACGACACAATCCTACGCGTGCCGCTTGCCCTGGTGCGAGATTCGAAAGATTAGCGCCCCGTGCGGCGAAGCCACGTGCGATCGGCGGCGGCCATAAGCAACACTCCCAGCGGAAAGGACAGCAGGTGGGTGACCGAAAAGGTCGTCCCGAAGAGTAAACGCGCCGGGGGGAAGGCCCACATCCGCGCCGGGATACCGGTCAGCTTAAAAAATTCCAGCCCGATGCAAAGGATCACGGCCAAGACCGCCGCGGGGCCGGCCTTCCGGCGGGAGAGCAGCACCACCACGAGGTAAACCATCGCCCCGTAAAGGACCTGACTCAGCACCGTGTAGGCAAAAAAGCTGTAACGCTGAATCGGCGCCAACACGAATCCACTGAGGAGAACGAGGCAAAGGACGACGACAATTTTCCACATGGCACAAGGATAACAGGTTAGCGCGGGCGGGTGGGGCGGTGGACGGTGGAGATGCCGCCTTCGTAGTCAGCCTTGAGGTTGGCGGCGTCGACGAAGACCCACGGAAATTTTTCGCCGATCGCCCCTTTATGGAAGAACAGGCCATTGCGGACGTAGACGGCGGCGTGGTCCAGAAAGATGTCGCGCTGGTACCATGGCTTGGCCACTTCGGCGGTGAGGTTTTGCTGCCAGGCCATGTCGGTCTCTTCCCTTTTGTCGGTCGGACGGTGCCAGAACAGCACGACGTCGCCGGGTAAAAGTGGCACTTTGGAATCTACGGGTGCGTAGTTCCCTTTCATCGCGGCCACCAGCTCCGCGTCGCCGGTGGTGACGTTTTTCACGGGGAGCCCCACGCGGCTGCTTTCGAAGTTGACGACGGCGTTGAAACAGTTGGGGCCGCGGCAGGTAGTGCCTAGGCTTTCGTCGACGTACTCGGGTAACAGTTTCTTGATCGAGAGCGGTTTAATCCGCGATCGCCTTCTTGAACGCCGGACGCGACTTGCAACGATCCAGGTAGGCGGGTATCGACGAGAAGTCGGCGACCGGCATGCCCAACGCTTTGGCAAACATCAGGCTACTAGCCATCAGAATGTCGGCGGCCGTGAAGGCATTTCCCACCAGGAACTCTTTTCCGGCGAGTGCCTTTTCCACCACCTCGGCGGCTTCGCGAAAGTTCGCCAGCGCTTCGGTCACCATTTCGGGGCGACGTTTATCTTCGGGTAGCTTGGAGGAATGGGTAAAGTAGCTCATCACGTGCGGTTCAACCGAAGTTGTCGCAAAAACTAGCCACTGCCAGTACTTAGCGCGTTCCTTCGACGTCACCGCCGGCGCCATTTTCTTGTCCGGATACTTATCCGCGAGGTAACCGACCAAGGCAGTCGACTCGTAAATCGTCTCACCATCCATTTCCATCGCCGGCACCAGTCCTAACGGCTGCACCTTTTTGTACTCGGTGGACTTGTGCTGCTTCTCCGCCAAGTTGATGCGTACCAATTCGTAAGGCAACCCCATCTCTTCCAGTAGCCAACGCGGGCGGGTCGAACGGGTTTTCGGGGCGTAATAAAGTTTGATGGACATGGCGTTTCTCCAGGTATGTCCCCGGAAACTACCTAGTCAGTCCCGGATTTCCAAGGTAATACCTTGGGCATTGTGTCGAACAAAGTAACCGTTATTGGAGCCGGAAGCTGGGGAACCGCCGTAGCGAACACGTTCGCGGACGCCGGTCACGATGTGGTGCTGTGGGGACGTAACGCCGATGTCGTCGCCCATTTAAACACCCAGAAGGAAAACAAGAAGTACCTACCGGGCGTTCCGCTCAATCCCTCGCTTAAAGCGACCACCGACCTGGTCAGCGCCTTCGCCCACGGTGAGATTTTA
>JAYUBV010000614.1:0-3467 GCA_043740655.1 Pseudomonadota bacterium
GGGCGATTCGCCGCAGTCGCTGTTCGGAATCGTGCAGGTGGCCTGCTACAAGGACCTGCGTAAGCAGAGCGCGGATTTTTTGAGCCAGCTACCTTTCGACGGTCTGGCCATCGGAGGCCTGGCCGTCGGCGAAACGAAGCCCGAGCGCGAGGATTTTTGCGAGTTTACCGCCGCTCTAATGCCAAAACATCTGCCGCGTTACCTGATGGGGGTCGGCACGCCGCTCGATATTTTGGAAGCGGTCCACCGCGGCGTCGACATGTTCGATTGCATCATGCCGTCGCAAATTGCCCAACGCGGTGGCGTCTACACCTCGAACGGAAAAATCCAGCTGCGGAGATCACAGTATAAGTTTGCCGAGGAAAAGCTCGACCCGAATTGCGACTGCAACGTCTGCCAAAACTATTCGCGCGGCTATCTGCACCATCTGCACAAGACGGGCGAGACGCTCGGCTGGAAGCTGCTCACCAAGCACAACATTACGTTCTACCACCGCCTAATGCGCGAAATTCGCGGCCACATCCTGACGGACACGTTTGCCGCGTACTACCGCACGAGACGCGAAGAGCTGGCGGTAAGCGACAACACGCACGACGCGCCGTCACCGCCACGGGTGAAGCGGCAGAGCCGCCGTGGCGATTACGAAGTTTTGGAGTCGGGTACGGGCTATAGCTCCATCCGCCAGTGCAGCTCGGGAGAAGTGATGCACTCGGTGAGTAATCCTCTCGAAGAGGCCACGCGTTTGTACGTCGAACAATCGAGGTTGGCGGAACGGCTGAAGGAGCCTTCGGACAAGCCGCTCGTCGTGTGGGACGTCGGCTTGGGCGCCGGAACAAACGCCATGGCGGCCATCCTTTGCCGCGAAGCACTGGGCCCCGACGTCCGGCCACTCCACGTGGTGAGCTTCGAGTGCGATCTGGATTCGTTCCAGCTCGCGATGAAACACCGCACGAACTTTCCGTACTTAAAGCACGCGGGACCGAACGTCCTCGTCGAAGCCGGCGTTTGGAAGTCGCCGATGGTGACGTGGGAACTCAGGCACGGCGACTTCGCCACGCTCTTTAGCACCGCCCCGATTCCGGACTTGATCTACTTCGATCCGTTCTCGGCCAAGACCGACGCGGGTCTGTGGTCGACGGAGTTGTTTGCCCAGATCTTTGCCCACTGTAACGGCCACCCGACTGAGCTGTACACCTACTCTGCCTCGACCGCAGTCCGGGCGGCTTTACTGGGCGCCGGCTTTTTCACCGCGACCGGTTTCGGCACGGGGCCGAAAGTGGAAACCACCGCCGCCTTCACGCAACGGCGAAAAACCTTGAACGCCCCTCACCTAGAGCAACGTCTATTAGGTGAGAAATGGCTCGACCGCTGGAGCCGCAGCCAGGCAAAGTTTCCGATCGCGTTGCCGGAGCACGAACGGGCGGCTTTCGAAGTCAGGGTTATGAGCCACCCGCAGTTTCAGACAAATTAACTTTCGCGGGGGTTAGGTCAGCGCGTCGGACGTCGAAGCAGAAGAGACGTATTTCTTTTCGAACTCGCTCAGGAGCAGGCTTAGAATTCCCATGGCCACGGGCTGGAGCATTTTCTTACTCTGCTCGAGGTTGGCGCCCACGACGAGCCCCGCGCCGAGAGCGAGCCCCATGGATAAGTAGGGATACTCTTCAACGTAATGAATCGGCGAAGCCAACTCGCGCGCCTGTGACTGCAACGTCTCTACCTTCGCCGAAATACCGGCCTTCGTCGTTTCGATCTCTTGCTTAATCAATTCAGTTTCGGTCATGCCTCACCCTGTCTGGATTTAACCAATTGAACGATCTTTAACGTCGGTACCATACTCACGCCGGCAAGCAGGATAAACACGATCGCGTGCCCGGCCCACATCGGCAGATTCAAAGACACACTCAGCACTTCGCTAAGCGAAAGGCCCAGGAAAAACAGCGCCGGTACCAAAGCGGCCAACGCCAGGGCCCCGAGCAAAGCGGCCTGCTTACTAAACGCTGCCACCTCACGCACCTCGGCCTGCAGAAGTTTGATCTGAAGCTCGAAGAGAGTCTTCGTGTCCCCGATCACCTCGGTGACGAGGCCGGTGGTTTCATTAAAATTCGCCACGAATTAATCCCGGTTCTTAAGCAGCATCCCGGCCATCACGCCGACTCCGAAGCAAACCAGCGCGGACTCCAGGGGGTACTTCTTAATGAGGCTCGTGGTGTTCTTCACCCCGGCGGCCAGAGCGTTCTCGACGAGCTCGGCCTTTTCTTTCACGCCGCTATTCAAATCCCCGGCGGTTTCGCGCGTGAACTGAATCAACTTTTCGGCCGCATCCTGTACGATTTTCGCCGCGCCGTCCAAACCATCGGTTTGGGGGGCGGACTTAGGTGCCTGTTTTGATGGGACTTCTTCTTTGCTAGCCATAGGGTCTCCTTGAGCCCAGTCTTAACATTAAATGATGCAACGAATCAAATATTCGCAGCAAGAACACCGCCCACGCCTTCGCACCGAGCGCAGATACAAGGGCCGTTGACTCGTCGCGCTAAAAATGGCTAAGCCTGGATACATGAGCAGAAGGTTCAGTTGGTTTGGTGGAGCGGCAGCAATCCTTTTATTGTGGCAGGTCGCGGCGATCGCAAGGCCGGCGTGCAGCACTCTGCTCGCCACTCAGGGCACTACCCGGTACGTAGAGATCGATCGATCCCACGTTAAGCTGGACGCCGCCCTTCCCGATTACGATCCCGAAACCGAGTTCCTGTTTCATTGCTATCCGGACGGCCACGCGGTCTTCTACACCGGGAAATATTTCGTCGAATCAAATGGGATCGATGGCCGAACCGGGGTCCACGTCATAAGCCAAGGCGTAACCGTGCGCGTTCACGTAGGAAAAGAGCTCGTCGCCAAACTCGAGGCGAACATCGAAGCGCAGCTCATGGCTAACTGTAAGTACTGGATCACTTGCCACCACCGTCTCATTTTTCTGTTAAGCACCGCGGAAATTTATATGGAGAAGGGACCCTTCCTCTTTGGATCGAGCACGCTTGAATCCATGATGGCCCACGGCTTCAAGGACGGGCGGGGCCGCCATTTCTCGCACGATGTGCACGTAATCAACCATTCGCCCGCGGAGCACCTCGGCGGCATCCGGTCTAACATTCAAAGTTACGAGCTGGGCGGGAGTCACAGCTTTTTCGCCGGGGTGCTCGGCCACCTGGGCTACACCCGGGAAGAGCTACAGGCCGACATTTCCGCGCACAGCCCCAACCCGTTGGTTCCGGAAATGCTCGCTAAGTTTGCCGACCCGGCGAACTACCCCAACATTCCCCAAGCGATAAAGGATGCCGGTCAAGCTTTGCTACAGACCACGGAAAAAAAATTCATCGCCCGCGTCGAGGCCGCGAGCGGCCGTCCTTTACAAGATGCCTTCATGCAATTCAGCCAGCTGGGCTTTGGCGACTACGTGCCCTGGGCAAAGGCCG
>JAYUBV010000615.1:0-3466 GCA_043740655.1 Pseudomonadota bacterium
CGATGCCGTTGGGAAATCCGGAGATCGCCGCACTGGGAATGGGATTGCGCCGGCTGCCGTCGCGTTTGCGCAAAGGGGCGGCGGTGGAAACTTGCACGGTGGCCTTCTTCAGTTCGTGATCGCCCCACACGGTGTAGAGGATGCCGAATACGATTCCGCCCAAGTGGGCGAAGCTAGCGGTGGCCGTCCAGCCGGGCACGAAGTTCTGCAGAAAAACTAGGCAGAGCAAGAGCACGTACTGCGTACCTCCCGGTAGCGGGATTTGCGGTGTGGCCGCCGCATTTACGTAAGTGACGGCGGCCCAGCCCCCGATGAAATCGATGAACGTTACCGCGGCTAGAAACGCAGGGGCTCCAATGCGCAGAACCGTATAGTGGCGCCCATCCCCTACGCTCTGCAGTCGCGTGAACTTGGTCCACGGGAACATGATGCAGTAAAAGGCGAGAAAACCGCGCGCGCCGCCGCTGGCGCCGATCACCGCGCTGGGCAGGGCGAACAGCGCGTGAAAAAGGTTACCCACCGCGACGGCCCCCAGGAATAGCCAGAGCACGCTTGACGCGCGCTTCAGCTCGTTCTCCAAAATCCAGCCTAGAGTCAAAATTTCGATGGAGTTGCCGAGGAGGTGCCAGAAGTTGGCGTGCATGAAGCCGCTCAGTAAAACCGGCAAACAACCCCACGCGGTGGGATGGCGCGGATCGAAAATGAAGAGGGAAGTGATCGGTAGGCTCTTCGCCAGTACGGTAACCGCCACGCACATCGCCACGATCGCAAAGCTGTAGAGCGGGGCATCTGGCGTATCGTGCTGGGCTATGGGATTTAGCAACTCGTTCGCCAAACCTTCAGCCTGGAGCATGATATGTGGCTCTTCGAAATCAAGCGAGTCGTGCAGCTCGCCTTCCACCGCCGCATCGGGATCGATATTGAGGGCCAGTATCTGGGCACGCTCTAGGACGGTGGGCCCCTGGCGCGAAAAGGCGTTTAGAAAATCTGCCGTCTCCGACCAGACCCAGCGGCAGGGCGAGCAGTAGCCCAGTACGCTAGTGTGATCGCTTTTTTCGAGGGCAAAAAAGGAAATGTTTTTGCAACAACCGGGGCAAATTTTTTGCGCGTGCGGAATCGGCGCGGCGTGGAAGGTGGCTTCAAGGCTAGCGTACGCCGCCTGCGACAGCACGTGTTTGATGAAGTTTAGGCTGTTGCCCAGAGCAAAGCAGCGCTGACAACGGAACTGAAGCTTCTCGCGATCGAATTCGGGGTCCCCCTTATGGCAAAAGGGGCAGGCCCAATTGTTTTCGCGGAGATTGGTAGCGGAGGCTTGCATCCTCCTTATAGGTGCAATTTTTTGACCTCCTAATTCTTTCTGAATACGCCCCATTTTTCGATCAACCTTTGCACAGGAAGTCCGTTGAATGGGGCCAAAGCGTTTGCTTTCCGGAGGTTAGGGTGACCAAACTCTTTACGTTTTTTGAGATTCAAAAAAAAGTCGGGTAAGCGCCGGGAACTAGGCACCAATTTCAAACTGACCAACGGTTCCTGAAAATATCTTCGGCAGGTGTTTACGCCCGGTGTGGGTGTTCCGAATCTAAACAACGGGAGCAAAAAAGGGCTTTGTTCCGACCACTTGCCCCCTCTCCCCAAAGTGCCCAACAAAGTTGGTACCCGCGTTGCTCTATTACTTATTTGTCTAACGTCGTGCCGGTTTAAAGTCGGTTTAGGGAAAGGGTTCCACGAATGAGACTCCGAATTCGCATTTCTTCCATCACGTCTGAGGGGATCGCTACCTCGGAAATCAAAGAGCTAAGCAAAGACTCGTGCACGGTCGGTCGCGCTGGCGCCGATATAGTCGTGATCGACTCGGGAGCCTCCCGTCGGCATGCGATGTTTTATCAGGGATTGCGCGGCGAGCTCCGCGTGATGGACTTACATTCCACCAACGGGACTTACCTTGGCGGCGAAAAGATTATCGATCACCCGATTGCCCACGGTACGATCGTCCGAGTGGCGGATACCGCGATTACGGTTTTGGGTTATGAGCCTGATCGCCAATCGTTCGGCGCTAACCTCTCGTCCGGAAATCTCGAACGTGCGAACGAATCGACGACCGCAACGGTTTTGTTTAAAAGTACGAAGGCCGAAGACCAAAGCCGCGCGGGCAATTACTCGGGTACGTCTCGCCGAATTACGGCCCAGCCCAATCCGCTCCGTAAAGCGAGCTGAAATTAATTTAACGTCTCACCACCGCCCACCGGCCGGACCATCAGTGTCCGGCGCATGAACGTTGGCTGGGGGAAACCGGGCCCGTCGCCGAGACGAGGTTCGACCCCACGTAGTCCAGCGGAACAAACTCCGTGACCAACGGATACCGGTAGCTCTGGTATGGTTTGAGCGAAGGCCGTCCGCCGGCGCGGTAGGCGTCATCCCAAAAGGCGGCCAAGAGCAGCGCCGAGCGCGCCATTTGTGGAACAATAATCTTCCTAAAGGCCAAAGCCCCCGCCTCGTCGCCCGGACGTTTGGCGAAGACTTTCGGTGGCCCCGTCTCCGAAGGCGCGTAGATTTCGTCCGCCGCTTCCACCAGCGGTAAGTCGTTTACCGACAGGGTGGACAGCGTGCGCATGCGCTCGATCGTGGTACCACTCGCAGTTGGAAAGGCGTGGTCATCGCGCTGCCGTTTCGCACTGGCCTCGACGTCGCGCACCAGCCGCAAGTCCATGGAGTTAACCGAAAACGTTTCGTAGTAAGCGTGGATACCTCCGCGCCCTTTGCCCCAGCCGTCGTAGTCGGCGGAGTTGTGGTAGGGCATCGAGGCGTCGCCCACGAAGTGCCCCATCAGCCCCATGCTAACCACCATGTTGTAAACGGCGAGGTTGTACGGCTGCCGGTCGTCCTGCTCCTCTTTGGCGCCCTTAGGGAATTTAGCGGACTTGGCGGAGCTTGCGAACGTGTGCGCGCGGCGGGCGAACTGGTCGGCGCGCCACCAGAGCGAACCCAGCAGCTCGGCAACCTGGGGTCCGGTCTTGCCGCTGGCCTTTACGATCGCCGCGAAGTCGGTGGGGACTGCGGCAATGGTGAAATTTAGATTCTCCGGATCCATGAAGTGCGCGGCATCTCCGGGTTTAGCGGTGGGGCCTAAATTTTTCCACTGGATGTCGGGAAGGTTGCAGAGGTGGCCCATCGTGTGACCACGCCGTTGCATAAAAACGGCGAGTGCCGGCTCCTGCACTAGGCGGGTGGCCACTTCGCAAATGAGGTGGTGACCCCGTTCTCCCCAAGCAAATCCGACTATCGACCACGTGATCGTGAATAGTGCTACGAGCCTACCCATGCTTTACCCCCGAACCGGTTTCTACCGGGATGGACCAAGAAGGGAAAGGCACGGTGGGCCTTCGTGCCTATTCGGTTTTGGTGAAGAACGTTCGCGCCCGGGCGCCGAGATCCGTACCGATCCATTCGGGAACCTTCCCCTCGGCGT
>JAYUBV010000616.1:0-11118 GCA_043740655.1 Pseudomonadota bacterium
TACGTCCGATCCGCTTACCAGCTCTGGGTAACGGGTCTCGATGTCCTTGATGAACGCTGCGAAACGGCTCACCGCGGGGCCGTTATTAAGCCCCTCGGACGGGTACACGTACATCAAATACCCCGCCTGTTTCGTCCCGCGCATCGTTTCACGGATGTAATCGGGAATCTCTTCGTATTTAAATGGCTTGGCCTCCACCCAGAGGCGAACTGCCGCGGCGGGTAGTCCCGCCGCCTTCTCGAGTTGCTTATCCTTGATGTTGACGATCTGCTTGCGGAGTTTCGCGATGACCTCGGCCTTCGCGTCCTGATTCTCCGGCACGAGCGTGGCGCCGCTGATAAAGCTCTGCACCGTCTTCGGCATGTACTTGTCCCGAATGTAAGTCTCGATTTCCAAGGCCCGATCGCGGCTGTCCGTCGCAAAAGCGGACGGGGTATTGGAGCGCCCGTAAATGTTATCGACTAGCTCCTTGGCGTCCGCGACCTCTTTCGAATGCTGCATCATCTTGTCGAAGTTGAACTCGAAGCCGACCCGCGAGGCGAGGAGCACCAACACCAAGCAGCCCAGCAGGGAAAGCTTGAAGGCCAGGGGATTGGACAGAATGGGCAGGTTGTACTTCGAAAACGGGTACTTCTCCCGGCGCATCTCCCCTTCCAAGTTGAGTAGCTTCGACGTGCAGTAGAATGAGCCGAGCTTGGCGAAGAGAATGCCCGAAAGACCCACCGCGCAGATGAAGCCGAACTCCGAAAACACCTTAAAGGAGCTAAAGCACATGAAACTAAAACAGAGCACCGTCGAGATGATCGTGACGAAGTTAGCCCAGCCGCTGGTAAGCAGCGTGCGCCACAACGGATCCGGGTCCGGCCCCGAAGGCTCACGGCCCTCTAGACGGAGCCGCCACGCCATGTGGATGCCGTAGTCCGATCCCACGCCCGAGATGATGCCGACCAAAAAGCCCGTGATGATGTTGATGTGGCCGATAACCGCCCAGGTGAGCAGCGCCGCGATGCCAAGGCCCAACACCACGGGAATGAAGATCGAAATCACGACCCGGATGCTCCGGAAGTAGAGGAACAGCAGGAACGCCATCACGAAGTTTGAGAGCAGCCCCAGCACGAAGATGTCCTTCTCGAGAATCTCCGCGTCGTGCACTTTGCCGTAGTAACGGCCCGACAGTACGTACGACACGTTGGGCGGCAACGTCTCCTTGAGCACGCGCTCGGAAAGCGCCACGAGCTTCTTGTTGCCCTCCATGTCCATGGAATCAAAGCTGGGTTTTAACAGCAGCAGCAGATACTTGCCGTCCGTGGAGAGCAGCTCCGGACCCAATCCCGCGGTCCGCGTGGCGAAATCTTTGATTTCATCCGATACCTTGAGCGTCTCATCCTTACTCGGTTCCTCGTCCCCCCAAATACCGATGTCGAACATCTGACGCTTGGCGCGTTTGATACCCTTGCTCACGCCGGTTTCAACCTCGCGAAGCTTGTCGATGGGAAGGTAGTAAAGGGCGTGTTTCAAAAAGAAGTACTCGTCGCGGGCGAAAAAGGCGCTGCGGACGATAGGGTCCTGCTTGTACTTTTCGACCAGCTTCGGCGCCACCGCGAGGTGCGACTTACCATCCTCGGCGCGCAGCAGAATTTCCATGTAGCCCACGCCGCCAACGATTTCGGTGAGCTTATTGAACTTGATGACGCCGGGGTGATCCTGCGGCAGCAGGTCCGTGAGCGATAGCTTCAGCTCGATGTCTTTGCTGACGTACGCGCCGCAGGCAGCGACGACGACGAAAAAGATGGTGAGGGGAACGGACCAGTTGATAAGAATGCGGCGTAATACCCGCTCGGCGGTTGCTTTCATTATCCTACATTTTTACTTCGCCGGGATCGAAGCGTCGCGCGTTTTCTGCCAATCGGATTCAAAAACTGCCTGATAATGGTTATAAATCGCCTTACCGGTCAGCGTGGCGGCCATTTCGCGGTTATTTTCGATCGAATTCTGGTTCCAGTTGATGGAACTAATAAGAACCTTAGTACCGTCGGCCAGGGCACCCTTATTGTGGATGTAGTTCACCCCCATCGCCTTCAGATCGGCAATGTAGGCTTCAATCTTCAGGCCTTCCTTCTTGGCGATATTATCGAAGAAATCGATCAACCGGTCGTGCTGGTCAGATTTGCTGCCGAAAACGCGGGAGTCATTCAGGAGCAACCGCACGGACACGCCTTTGCGGGCGGCCTCCACGATCGCCTGAGCCAATGGCGAGGTCTCTTTGTCACGGCCCCACTGGGGATTGAAGCTCATCAGCTGGAGGTCCAGCGATTCGCGGGCCCCGCCGATGAAGCGGAGCAAACCCGGCATGCTGGTTTCGGGAGAGGAAAAGCGCTCCACCGAATCGGCATCCAGGGTTATGGGCTGATCGGACAGCGCCCGCAGGGTACTGCCGTCGAAGGCCAAGTAGTTGCGCATGCCGTTGATCCACTCGGGCACGCCCGAAAAGACTAGTGGCAGGGTCTGTTTGAGCAGCCCAATCTTTTGAACGACGTCGCCGTGCGAGGTATCGCTGTCGTTTCGGAAGACCCGTGTCAGTTCGGCGGCGACCTGCGGATTGCGTAAGAACACTTGCCAGCCGCGGTTACCTTTAGTGCCCACCGGCGGGTTGCCGCCGCGGGAATAGTTTTCCGAGCCCATCAAAACGTGCTTTTCGTCCACCACGATGTATTTAGCGTGATCGTAGCGGAAGCGGCGGCCGTTCGTCGCGCCTTCCCCGGTCATGATCCAGTAACGGTGATCCGCCTTGTTGTTCGATTCCATGGCGGACTGGATGGCCTGCATCAGCTCGACCGATTCGGGCTTGAGGCCGCCGACAGGCTGCCCTTCCTGCAGAATCTCGACCCGGACGCCTTGGGAAACCTTTTCGACCAGCACCTCCGCAATCTGCGGAGAGGTCAGCTCGTAAGCGTTCATCAGCACGCTATGTTTGGCGCTGCGAATAGCCCTTAGCGTAAGGGAGAGGTTACTTCCCGGCGACTCTGAAACGTCGATGGTAAAGGCCTGCGCCGACGGCGCTGCCATTACGAGGAGTAAAACGAGTCCCTTAACGAACAGGTTTGTTTTTTGCATTTTCCAAAGTGAAACCGAAAACCGGGCGCCCGACAACGTACACTGCGTCTGTTAGGATTTCTTGTTACGCTTGACGTTTGCCCGGAGACTTACCCTTAACCGTTGTCGTTGATGAAATCGATTAGCTTGCGCAGAGCGCCAATGTCCTTGCGGTCGAACGGCAACACCAAGCGCGGTAGCGCATTAATATCGGGCTCGTTGCCCTCTTCCGGCAACGCTTTCGACAGTTTGATCTCTTCCCCCAAGGAAAGGTGCTTAAACTCTTTCACCTCATTCATCTTTTTCATCACCTCGGGGCTCAGCCCCTTCTTCAGGCGCAGCACCGACAGGTGACGTACGAAGCGCATCGAGTGGTACACCTTATAGAAGTGCTCGATGTGATCGACGGCCTCTTTTGGCGTATTGATGATCTTCATCAGGTGGAAGTCGCTTGCGGAGACGAAGCCCTTCGTCAGCACCGCCGTCTTTAAGAACTTTTCCCACTCCGTCCAAAAGCCGTAGCCCGCGGGCTCGACGAGAACGATGGGGATGATATTCGTCTTGCAGGTCTGCAACAGCGTAAGCACTTCAAACGCTTCGTCGAAGGTACCGAAGCCGCCGGGGAAGAACGCAAACGCATTCGCCTCTTTCACCAGGAACAATTTGCGGGTGAAGAAATACTTGTAGTTGATCAAACGCCCTTTGGCGTCGATGAACGGATTGGGCTGCTGTTCAAACGGGAGCTTGATGTTTAATCCAAAGCCACCCTGGTTTTCCGCGCCTTCGTTACCGGCCGCCATGATGCCTGGGCCACCGCCCGTGATGATCATGAACTTGCGCTTCACCGCTTCGGCGGCAAAGGACTTGGCCAGGTTATAAGCTTCGGTTCCGACCGGCACGCGGGCCGATCCGAACATGGTGATTTTCTTTTCCGTGCGATGAGGGCTGAACGTTTTGAACGAGAATCGTAGTTCCCGCAGCGTGGTGGCCGCGATCTTCAAATTCAAGGTGCCCGGCGAATCCTTGGCGAGCTTAACCGCCGAGCGAAAAATATCGCCGACAAGCCCCGATTGGCTGGACTTCTGTCCTTCGCTCGCAAGCGTCTGGACTAACTTCTCTACTTCTTCCCAGGTGGCACCTGGCTTCTCCGCCGCGATTTCTACGCCGCTGTCAGTAAGTTCCGACGCGTCCTGGAGGTCATCGTCTTTTTGTTTCAATTGCCTGCCTACTTTCTTTCTTGGATAATCCAAGCCGTGTCTACCACCGGAAAAAACAGTTCTCAAAAGTGGTATTGGACGGCCGTTCTCAGTGCCATGTTTGGCATTTTGCTGAGCCTGTACCTTCTTGTTCAACATACTCGACTCAAAGCGGGAATCCAAGGAGGGCCCAGCCTGTGCAGCTTAGGCGGCGCCTTCAATTGTGAGGTCATCGACTCGAGCTCGTACTCGGAGTTAGCCGGGATTCCGCTGGCCGGGATGGGGGCCGTTTTCTTCGCTTTTTGCCTTTTTGTCCTTCTGTCTACGTCGCCGGCGCGCCGGAAGGTCGGGATTATGAGCTCGCTACTCGTGTCGCTGCTCCTCGTGGCGATAGGTATCGACTTGATTTTATTCGGTATTCAGGCCTTTGCGATCGGTAAGTACTGCCTTTTTTGTTTGCTCACGTACGTCTGTAACCTGCTGCTGTTCGTGGGTACGGTGCAATCCTTCGTGCCGGAAGGAAAGTTTTCCTTCGGCAAGATCAAATCGGCTTTGCGTTTTAACGGCGGTGCCGAGTTTTCAGTTCCGTCGCTCGTGATTGTTCTGATCGGCGTGCTGTTCATGACCACGATGGTGGCTTTGGTCCCGTCGTTCGTGCGGACGGACTCTCCGCAGCAAGGCAAAGTGGAAGACGCCATGGCCCAGTTTCTGGAAGGCTGGAAGAAACAGCCCATTAAGAACATCGAATTCAAAGCGGGTGACGGCACCATGGGTAACCCGGCATCGCGGGTCCGGATCACCGTTTTCAGTGATTTTGAGTGTCCGCACTGTCGTAAGGCCGCGTTTACCCTCAGTTCGGCGTTGCACCCGATGAAGGACCGCGTGTTCCTCGTCTTTAAACACTTCCCCCTCGATTCTAGCTGCAATTCGTTGCTGCAATATCAGCTGCACCAGCACGCCTGCGAGCTCGCCCGTTTGGGTTACTGCGCGAAGAAGAAGGGTAAGTTCTGGGAGTTCCACGACCGTGTTTTCTTGAACATGGACGAGGAAGACATCAAGAAGGGCACGGACCACATTAAATCCCAGCTCAAAGACGTCTTTACGGAAAAGGAATACGACGCCTGCCAGAAGGATCCCGCGGCGATCAAGAACACTGAGCAGGACATTGCCTTGGGCAAAGAGCTAGGCATCGGCGGCACGCCGTCTATCTTCATCAACGGTAAAAAGTTTGGTATCCCGCTGTCGATGGAAAATCTGCAGAAGTTTATCGAGATCGAGGCGGCACTCTAAATGGAAATCGAGGCGGCGTTGTAATGGGTATCGGGAAGGACCAGATCGAAAAGGCCTTCAACGAGATGGGGCTGACCTACACGATGAACGAAGGTACGTTCGTCGCCTTCACGCAAGGTAGGTACGCCCCCAACATCAATACCGTCATCACGGTCGACGAAGACTGCGCCGCGCTTACCATCATGGCGGTGCTCGATTTGAACATCGAGGAGACGGAACGGCCGGCGGTTTACGAGCTGTTCAACCTTGTTCATGGGCAGAGCCTGTGGAACGTGCGATTTCACATGGACGAGGAGGGGCGGGTTTTCGCCGTAGGTAAGGTACAGACCTGGGGGCTACCGTTCAATACGGTGCAGTTCGGCGACATCTACTTCTCGCTCGTAGTATCGGCGGATCGCTTCTACCCCTGCCTGCAGGCTATTCAGGAAGAAGGGGCCGACGGCCCCGCCGCCTTCGAAAAGTTCTTCCTCAAGTCCAAGGGGTGATCCGCGGGCATACCCCTTGCTCCGTCTGTGGGCGGAGGGTTCGGGGGTATGCGGTCATTCCAATTCAATCGGTGGTTTAAGCCCGTTCGGCGATCGCCCAGCGTCGTTTCCTGGCCCCTTTCCGTCACCGCTGTCATCCTCTTCACCATCGTGGGCATCCCGGCCTGCGCCGAGCACGTCGGCAAAGATGCCACTAAACCCATCCGCGCCATCGCGCCCGGTAAACCCTTTGAACGTGTACTCGTCATCACCGGCTTCGGTATGGACGGCCCGGTGCTGAGCGGGGTCATCGACGGACTCGAAAAAAATGGCCACGCGCCCGACCTCATCATCGCCGGTTGCGGGGCTTCGATTCCCGCGGGGCTCGCCAACGTGGAGCCGTCGGCGGAAAAACGGTTGGAGTTTCTGATGGGGAAAGAGTTTTTTGAAACGCGGGCCGCGGTCGTGCCACGCCCGGAGTTAAACCGCTTCGACACTTTGGTCACCATGGTGCTCGGGGTGAAGGGCCGCAACCTGTTCGGCACTAATTCCAACGTTCCCAATATTTATCAGAAGGGGCTCTTCGACGTGCCCCAGAAGCTAGGGCAGGGCGGCAAGCTCGACGTTCCTTTCTCCAACGCCACCGGTCACGTTCGCGTGATCATCCTTTGCGGCCGCGCCAACTTCACTGCGGAGGACGTGGGCCGGAGCCGTAAAGCCTTCGAAACCGACAGCGGCAAAAAAATGTTTACGGTGGTCGCGATGAGCGACGCCGACACGTTGGCGCACTTAGAAGGGTTCGAAGTGCCTTTGGCGAAGGCCGGCATGTCCGTCGACCCGAAGCTGGAACTCAAAGCCGGTAAGAAAGTGTGCGAGGCGGTCCGCTGTTCCATTGCGGATCCGTATTTACTCGATCCCGCGGAAATGGAGGACGGCCACTACCTAACCGGCGCCATCGACCACCATCCCATCGAACTGGCCGAGAAGCTGGGGAAGAAGATCTACCTGCTGAACAAGACTCACATGAGCGATGTGGAACGCTCCACGTATAAGGATGTCTTTGGTATCAACATCGACAAGCGCCACGATCTATCGAACAAGGCGCGCGTCGATTATCGCATCGACCTCACCGACATGGACGAAAAGCAGCTCGGCGGTTTTACGCCTGGGAAGGAGGGGCTCAACTTCTCAATCGACGTAGATGGTAAGACCGGGGCGCCGCTGTCCATCCGTGGCCCCAAGGAGCACGGTGACGCTTTCACCAACGTGGTAAAGGCATTGCACGCCTACGGCTTTAAGCGCGCCCAGGAAGCGGTTAGCCAAGAACCCTTCACCAACGGCCACATCCGTTTTCCCAAGCGGTAATTCCCCGTCGGCAGTAAAATGGTTAGGTGCTCTTAGACGTCAAAGATCTGTCGGTGGATTTCATGACCGGCGAAGGGGTGCTTTCGGCGGTAAAGTCCGTGTCGTTTTCGATCGACCGGGGCGAGACATTGGCGGTGGTCGGGGAGTCGGGCTGCGGTAAAAGCGTGCTGGCCTTGAGTCTGTGTCGCCTCCACAACGAACCTCCCGCTAGAGTTTACGGGGAAGCCATTTCCATCGACGGCGAGAATTTGCTCCACGCCAGCCCCGACCGCCTGCGCGAAGTGCGCGGCAAACGCGTGGCTTACATTTTTCAAGACCCGCAGGTGTCGCTGAACCCCGTGATGCGCGTGGGGGACCAGATCGCCGAAGCGCTGGTCGTGCACGACCCGTCATTGACCCGGGCCGCGGCTTTGGCCAAGGCGGTGGAGGGGCTGCGGCAGGTTAAGATCGCCGAGCCCGAAAAACGCGTGCTCGAGTACCCGCACCAGCTCTCGGGCGGCATGCGCCAGCGCGTGATGATCGCCATGGCGATGGTGCTGCAGCCGGCGCTGCTGGTGGCCGACGAGCCGACCACCGCGCTAGACGTTTCGGTGCAGCGGCAGATTTTGGATTTAATCGACGAGAAAAAACGCGAGCATCGGCTGGCCGTTTTGTTTATCACCCACGACTTAAGTCTAGTCTTCGAACGCGCGGATCGCCTGATGGTGATGTACCTAGGCCGCGTGGTGGAGGCGGGCCAGGCTGAAACGGTGATGAAACAGCCTCACCACCCCTACACCAAGGCGTTGCTGCAATCGATTCCGTCGTTGTCGTCGGAGCCGGGCAAAGAATTTTACTCGCTGGCCGGTGAAGTGCCCAACCCCATGGCGCGTCCCAAGGGCTGCGCTTTCCAAAACCGCTGCGCGTACGCGCAACCGGCTTGCGGAGAAAAAGAACCGCCCCTCGAGCCGTCGCCCCTGGACGCGTCCCGGCAGGTGGCCTGCTTTGAGGTGAGCCGTGTGGTTGCGGGTTGAAGCGCTTCGCAAAGAGTTTCCCCTCGGCGCGGGGCTATTCAGCAAGCCCGGGTCGCTGCACGCGCTGCGCGGAGTCTCGTTCCATTTGGAGAAGGGTGAAACGCTGGCGATCGTCGGCGAAAGCGGCTGCGGAAAAAGCACGCTGGCCCGTTGCCTGGTGGGGTTAATGCCCGTGACCGGCGGGCGTGCCTGGCTGGGGGATGATGAGCTATTCGGCCGCACCGCCGGCGAGTGGTTGCCGTTAAGGCGCAAGATTCAGATGGTGTTTCAGGATCCGTTCTCCTCGCTTAATCCGCGGCTCACCATTTCGGAAGTACTCGAAGAGCCCATGCTGCTAACGGGCAGCCAACCCGACGAGACCTCCCGGACGGCCAAGATTCGCGAGCTGCTCGACACGGTGGGGTTGGCCAAGACGGTGGGGCCGCGTTTTCCGCACGAACTCTCCGGCGGCCAGCGCCAACGGGTGGGCATCGCGCGGGCGCTGGCGGTGGGGCCCGAGCTTTTGATCTGCGACGAGCCGGTCAGCGCGCTCGATGTTTCGATTCAGGCGCAGATTTTAAACCTCTTCCTGCGGCTGCAAAAAGACTTGGGACTAAGCCTAATCTTCATCACTCACGATCTGCGCGTGGCCGGCCTGGTGAGCCACCGCGTTGCAGTATTTTATCTCGGCGAAATCGTCGAAGAGGGAAATACACGGGAGGTATTCGCTAACCCCCGCCACCCCTATACGAAGAGTTTGTTGTCGTCGGTGCCCCGGGGCATTCACGGTAATCTGAATTTGCCGGCGGTAAAGCCGTTGGAGGGGGAACCGCCTAGCCCGGTAAACCTCCCGCCCGGCTGCGCGTTCTATTCACGGTGTCCCGATCGCGAAGAGCGGTGCCTTACCCGCAACCCGGCGCTAAAACCGATTGCCGAAACCCACCGCGTGGCCTGCTGGCCGGTTACGGATTAAGGTTGCCCAGGGGCACCTGAATGCGGTCTCCGTTACTTTACCTTCGCCGTTTATCACCACACCGGGTGTTCCGCGGGGATATACGAACATGATCATGTTGTCGGGATTCGTGCTGAGCCTATCCGGAAAAAACATCGCCGCATCGTCGGCGGTGGTTGCCGTGCTGTTCAGCCCCGAGGAAGCCGACCGGTTCACGATGGCCTCCAGCGACTCCGGCGTGAGCGGCTGACCGTTGTGGAGCAGGGAACGGATGCGCGGATGGTGAATGGGCTCGGCGCTCGACAGAAGATTCGTTAAATTTTCCAGCACCCGATCGCGCAGGCCGTGCGCAAGCTGATCCGGCGAGAACTCGTAAGTCTCGTTGAGCTTTGCCTCTAGCAGCTGCCGGCGTTGCGCCCGTGGCATCGCGGCGAGCCGCTCGGCGCCGCCTAAGTCACCAATGATCTGGCCCGAAACGTAGTGCAGGCTTTCATCACGGTTTCGGAGTCGCGATCGCACCTCGATCATAGTGGTGTAGCCCGAAAACATGATGCCCGCCTGGTCGAGCCGATGAAGCGGTCAACGTAACCAGCAACTTCCCCGCCCCTACCAACATAGCGGACGTCTTCATTCCACGGGATTCAGCCAGCGTCCGCCCATTCTTCTCCGATGCCTCGCGCTGTTTAAACCGTATGCGAGTTCAGCCGAAACGCTATATTCAGCCGCTCGCGAAGATCTTCGCGGGTAACGGGCGAAGTGAGGGTATCGAATAACCCCACCTGAAACGCGCGTTTCAAAAGTTTGGTGTTCTTCGCTTTCTCTTCGGGACGATAGACCATCAGCGCCGTGCAGCCCGTTTGCGAAACGAAGCGATCCACTAGCGCCACCGGATCGGCCCACGACAGAAATGACTCCACCAAGATGACGGCGGGTTTTTTGTTTTTCAGCGCCGTTTCTAAAGCGTGGGCGCAGTTAACGGTGACCACATCGAGAAGTGGGAACGAGCGAAGGGCCGTTTCCGACGAGCCTCCCTCGTGCAGGTAGAAAACGGGGACAAGCTCGGTAGGGGCGGTCGCCCGCAATTTTTTTCGAAAAGCGGTCATATCGACCACATTCTTCGCTGGAAACCTATTCGGCAAAGGCCTGCGTCCTATTCCCATGATTCCCCTCTAACCCAAAACCATTCTAGCTAAGGGGTTAGAAGTTGCAGCAGTTTTTTTCGGGGATTTAGTTCAACGCGCCGCATTTAGGTTACCCGCTAATATTGTGAATACGGCCTTAAAGTCCCGGGCAAAAAAGTCCGAAATGTTAAAGGGCGAACAATTTTGTCTCTAAATTTCCAATAGGGCTAGGTTCTATGAGCGAAAAGATACTCGTTATCGAAGATAGCAAAGACTATCAGTTCCTCATCCAATCAGCGCTGGGCCATGACTATAAGGTCCTGTGCGCCGACACCGGGAAGCAGGGAGTGGAAATGGCTCGGGATAACAAGCCCGACTTAATCCTTCTCGATATCTCGTTGGGCGAAGTGGATGGGTTCGAGGTTTGTCACCTTCTGCGCGGGCAGAAGGAAACTGCGGGCATTCCGATTATCTTCCTGTCTTCGCGTAACGACGCGCACAGCAAGGTGATGGGTTTTGACCTCGGTGCGGACGACTACCTCGAAAAACCGTTCGAGCCGGAAGAACTGAAGGCGCGCATTCGTGTGCGCATCAAGCAGCATAATCTGCGCAAAGAAAATCTCTCGGTTTATGAAAACCAGGGGC
>JAYUBV010000617.1:0-11071 GCA_043740655.1 Pseudomonadota bacterium
CGGGCTGAACCTCCTCATCGCCGTCTTCTTCTTCCTGGCCGGGATCCTCTTCATCGTAAACAATCTTAAGGGAAACCCCTTAACCTAAATTTGTGGCTCGAGCGATATAGTGCGGCAACAGCCGCCGTACTATATCTCGAAGCGGATTCCGAATCGGAACTCGTCGTGGGAGAGATCTGCCTTTGGTACGGCGGATATTCCGACGGCCGTTACGTACTCGACCGTCAGCTGGAAGTCGTTGATGCCTAGCCCCGCGTCCATACGCCGGGCCGAATAGGTGTCGATCGCCCCTAGCGAAACCGCGAGCCCCACGCCGTACGTCCACTGACCCACGGTTTGAATCCTGCCGCCGCCGCTGGCTTGGTAGAAGGTCGCCAGGGCCCCGCCCTTTACGTAGGGCACGAGCCATTGACGCTGCAGAAAATCAAAGCGGTAGCTGGCGAAAAGGCCAACGGGCATCACGTGCAAAATCTGCCGGGTAAGGTCGCCCAGCAGGATATTTTGGTAGCCGAAGGTGGTGCCGATGGCCGGCTTGCCCCAAAGGTCTGCAAACGGCAGCCATTCCACTTCCAAGGTCAGGGAAGGGCCGGTCAACGTGCGGCCCGCCACGGCGTTACGCATCGCCACTTTGTAATAATTTAAATTGAGACCGGTAGTCAGCGGCGAGGCAATGGGCGACCGCGTCATAGTGTACGAAGTTCCTTCGACGCCGAAGGCCGAAAACGGGTGCCAAGCCAAGGCCATTAAGAACGCTAGAGTGCTGAAACGCCAACGAAAACTCGACAAAAAAACCTCCCGGGTGGTACAAAATGGCCTGTTTTCCGCTCCGAATCAAGGTTTGTGAGAACTGAACTCAGGGATCAAATTATGCCGGTGTGGTTGAGCTTTGTTCTAGCGGTGGTAGCGACGGCTGGTCTTTTCGGAGGCCTCGTTGCCCTGGTTCTAGTTGTCGTAGAAGGCAAAAAGGCCGGCGCCAAACCCAACTTTAATTTGTCCCCCGGTGATAAGCCCGGCACGTTGATCGCCTGGTCCAACTGGAGACCCAGTGTTTTCAACGTTCGGGTCTACCGCATCCGCGTGCAGTTTCTGGCCCCGGACTATCAGGTGAAAGAAGGAACCTTCACCTACACGTTCGAGCCGCCGGTAAATAAGCCGTTTCAGGTTTCGCTCGAACTCCCCCCGGTGATGAAAGAGCTCATCGAAGTGGGAGCCCGAGCTAAGGGCGCCATGATCACGTTCGACATGCGCACGGTGGAAGAGCTGACGATTTGGCGCGAGGTCAACCTGACCGGACTGCGCAAGCTGTACCACGGCAAAGGCAAGGCGGCCCCATCGTCGCTGCAGACGCTACCGGCGGCCGCGCCCGACGTACCGACGACCATGACGCTCGATTACTCCGAGCTAGTAGTTCGCCGTAAAAAGATTCGTGACCTCGAGGCCGCGGCCAAGGCCAAGGCGGCGAAGGCCGCACCCAAGCCGGCGGCGGCGGCACCAACGGCCCCCCCTCCTGAAGGAGCACCCGCCTAGTGGAAACCAACGATTTCAAAGTAAGCGATAAGCGCGCCAGCTCCGGCGCAACCGACGAGAAAAAGGGCGAGACTTTCGTGGCGAACGATCCGCCGTCGACGGCTCCGGATCAGGTCGATTTTTCGGCGCTCTGCCTGTCGCTAGCGACGGGGGCGATGATTGGTCTCGGCCTTACGCCGGATCCCGCTTCCAAGCAGACCGCGAAGAACTTGGAAATGGCGAAGCAGAACATCGATATCCTCGAGCTGCTGAAGAACAAGACCAAGGGCAACCTAACTCCGGAAGAGACGCATATGATCGAAGCGTTGCTGACCGAAGTCCGCCTCCGTTTCGTCGAAGCCACGAAGAAGTAATTTAGAATCTGATCCCGAGTTGGACCAGAGCGACCGGCAGGAAACCATTCCAGCCAAGTATGAACTGCGCGAAGGTGTGGTCCACGACGTATTGGCCGCCGGCGGCAATGCCGAGGCTCACCGTATCCATCAGCCAGAAACGCCAGCCGAGCGATCCGTGCACGGAGAGAGAGGTTTTTCTAAATCCCCCGAAATTGGCGCTGCCCTCATAAATCAGAGCGCCCGTCCCGACTAAAAACCACGGCCCCTGAAATAGCTCTTCGAGGTGGTAACCGAATGTCAGATGAAAACCGAATCCCTGGATACGACCGCTGCCCACCGCGGTTTTCAGGTAGGACGGCTGAAGGCCAACGGACCAATGATTGCTTAGTCCCTGCTCGAAGTGCAGCATCGGCGCTACATATTGCACGCCAATCGAAAACACCCGCCGCTCCAACGGATCGCTCAGAGTGGAAATCGTACGCTTAGCGAACTCCGCCGTGCGCTGATAAGTTTCGCCACCCGGCTTCCACGCTTTCAATTTCAAACCGGGCTTAAGCCGTACGTTGTTACTAGTAATGTGGACCAGAAAATCTTCTTCGAGCACGTCGAGTACCTGACCGCACGCCAGAATATCGCGGTAGCTAATGTCGGCACCCTTATGACCCGTTTGGCGGAAGCAAATGCGGTCGTTCACCTTCCATTCCCGTTTTGGATCTTTGGAGACGCTGTACACAGCGTCGGGCAGCGCCCCCAAGATTTGGACATTTCCCGCGCGCGAAACTACGCAAAGCGTTAAAAATAGGAAATAGAATGGGACATGCCGCACCTTCACCTTGTCCTTTTCGGCAGAAGGGGCGCAAATTGTTTTGGACAACGCGTCGAGGTTTACAAGCCCAGGATTTTACGGGCTTCGTCGGGGGTAGCCACTTCTCGCCCCAGTTCCTTAGCGAGTCGAACAACCCGGGCTACCAGTTCGGCATTGCTCTTAGCCAGTACCCCCTTGGAGTAATACACGTTGTCCTCTAGCCCCACGCGCACGTGGCCGCCCATCGCAATCGCGTGTGCGGCGAGCGGGAGCTGAAAACGGCCAACTCCGGCTACGCCCCAGAAAGCCTCTGCGGGCAGATGATCGACGAGATAAACCAGCGACGATACCTCTCCGGACAAGGCGCCCGGTACGCCGAGCACGAACTGACAGTGAAACGGTGCGCTCACCACTTTTTCTTTGATGAGCTTGCGCAAATTATCCAAGTGGCCGGCGTCGTAGATTTCAAACTCCGGCATTACGCCGGTGCTTTTGAACGCTTCGCCCAGCGCACGCATTTCCGCGAACGTGTTTACAAAGATATCTTCGCCAAAATTCATCGTGCCGATATTGAACGACGCCATGTCGGGCTTAAGCGTCAGGGGTGCAATCCGCTTTTCCATTTTCTCGCCCACGGCTCCGCCGGTGGAAAACTGCATAATCGGATTGGGCTTACAGGCAGCGCGAATGGCATCGACCGTCCGCTTGAAGTGACCGAGATCCTGACTCGGTTTTCCGGCGTCGTCGCGCACGTGAAGGTGAATCACGCTGGCGCCGGCCTCGACGCACTCCTTGGCCGCCTGCGCCTGCTCGGCGGGGGTGATCGGCAACGCAGGACACTTCGCTTTATCCAATTCCGCGCCCGTAATGGCGGCGGTGATGACGAGCTTTTCCATGCGGGGAGGTTACCTGGGCGCCACCGCTCACTCAAAACTATTTTATCTGCGATAATTTGGATGCGGACTTTATCCCTCCTGCTCGCTTTGGCTAGCTCATTCCCCGCCCAGAGCGTTACCCCCCCTGCCTCACCAGGTTCGGAGCCATTACGGCCGCAGGGCAGGAAGCTTAGATAACGCAAAACCTATTGGGAGCTAGTCGAAACTCTTGCGCCGGGCGGGGGCTGCTCAAAGAGCTAGGGCGGCGCGCGGCAGAGGTCGAAGAAGCGGCAAAAACCCAGGACGGCACCGTGGCACGGACGCGGATGGACTACGATCTTCCGTATCCGACCGACCGATCGCCGAAGGGCGTGGACCCCAGACTGTCACGGGACGCCTCAATCAGTTAAACTCAACTTATGCGGTGGACACAATTCGTAATACTGGCGACGTGGGCGGCCGCGCCCGTTTCCTTCGCCCGGAGTATCGTCGCCGACTGCCTCATCGGTTTCGGAGCCGTCTCGTCCGCGGGGGAGGCAGCGCAACTGACGCGGACGACGTACCGGCAACTCGTCGAAACTCTGGCCCCCGGAATGAGCGCAGAGGCCATGGCGCGAGTCATCGAAGGGGGCGATCCGTTCGCGATTCCCACGGACGAAAACCGTGAGCTATTCGCGCTGGCCGGAAAGATAAAACAATTCCGGGCGATGCTGACGGACAAAGGGTGGGACACCGAACCCATTCGGCGCGGGCTACTCGAAGA
Source organism: Pseudomonadota bacterium (assembly GCA_043740655.1). Classification (GTDB taxonomy): domain Bacteria; phylum Bdellovibrionota; class FAC87; order UBA2466; family UBA2466; genus JBGSST01. The sequence continues at coordinate 4,306 of JAYUBV010000617.1, forward strand.
GCTGGGACGCCGAGCGCGGCAGAACCAAGCGGAGGAAAACGACCGCGCCCTTTCACTGGTGCGCTCGCACACCAGCTACGATCTGGCGTTTCCCACGAACGAGTCGCCATCCGGCGCCGGCCGCCAACTGGTGGCGGTAAGCAAAGCGGAGCCCTTCCGTTTACTGCTGCACGATCTCTCCTCCCGCAATCATCAACAGGTTCCCCTGGCGTCGGGGCCGTGGAACCCGCCGGCTCTAGCCGCTAACGGGAAAGAGATCTTTCTGCCCGCGCTTCATTCCGTCTACCGTATCCCCATCGAGAACGGCGTGCCGAATGTCGAGGCCGCGGTCCACCTCATCAACCCGCTTGCTTCGGGCTCCATCACGGAGGTGAAATCCGACCCGGCGGGGAAATACCTCTACGCTTCGAACGACGATAACAAGCTAGCGCGCTTCGATCTGAAAACGAATAAGGGGGTTCGCGTAGACATGTCAGATTTTTACGGAGGACGCTCCGTTCGCGATTGGGGCTTAGTCCCGGGTAACAATAATCTTTGGATAATCGAGCAAGGGGACAACGGCTGCCTCATCCATCGATTCAAGGTGGGAGCCCGCGGCAAAGCCACGGCGGTGTCGCCCCCCGTGAAGGTCGAGCAGTGGGTCACCGGACTGACGTTAAATTCGGACGGAAAAACGGGCGTGGCTTTCAGTCACGAGCGCCAGGGCGGCGCGTACGTCGTTGATTTATCCGAGGGGAAGGCCATTTCGCTAGTGCCGGAGGGGGAGCCGAACTACGGCACCATCAACCGGGCCGTCGCGCACCCGACTAAGCCAGAGGCAGCGATGCTGGTCCTGTCTCCCGACAGCACCAGCTACCGTCTGGAGATCGTCGACGTGGCGGCGAAGAAGGTCGTTAAACGGTTCGAGTTCGGCCGGCTCATCAATTCCGTAAGCTACACGCCCGACGGTGAAGGGCTCGTCATTACCGAGAGAGGACGCACACGCGTCTACAAATTGGACTACTTGATGGCGGCTTCCGAGACGGCGTTAGGCAAGTAACCGGTCACGAAATCGGGGACTCGCTCGTTTGGATTTCCCCATCGTCGTCATCTTCCAACAACGGCGACCTAATCTCTGGTGCCATGCCCGAAATGGGGGCCGCGCGGAGGGCCCGTTTGAAGTCGCTTACCATCGCCAAGTGGGTATCCAGAATCGCCGTCATCCGTTCCGAAGCGTTGATCTGAGGCATGACCCAGTCGAGAGCCTGACCGACCGCTTCGATGGTGGAGAGGCATTCCTTCCGCGGCTGCTTGCGCAGGCCTGAGTAATTGGACGGAGCCGCCGGGGCCAGTACCAGGCGATTAAGCCGATTCAGCCACGGATTACGCCACCAGAGCGTCTTCGCCTGGCGCCAGTTACCGTCGATGAAAATGAGTCCCTTAAGGGAATTCTTAGCCAGCTTCACCCCGTCGCGGCCAATGGCCGCCGTGCTGCCGTCCTTAATGATCTCCCGACCGCCCTTCAGGCCGCCCAGGTAAACCACCGCCCACTGCTGCGGATTGACCTTCTTATTCTCGAGCACGTCGCCGAGCGATCGCCACGACAGGCCGATTACGTGGTGCACGCGGCTCCAGGCGAGCGACGCCAAGCGGGCGGTGCTCTCGGGGTTCCGAGCTTCGCTCGGGTGCTGCAAAATTACGATTTCGACGGAATTGGTCTGAGCCTCGATATCGGGGCAAAAACAAACCCCCTCGGGTTTGAAACAAACCGTACAGCGCGGCACTACCGACGGAGAGGGCCAGACAAAGCTCGGCCGACGTTTACCGCGGCCCGTGTGGCGCCAGTCTTTTTTGGCCGGAGCCTTGTTAGCCTTTTCTGACTTGCTTACTTTTTCCATAATCCTGTAAAAGCCTTGTACTTCTTAAGGGAAACCGGTTCTAGCAAAGCCCTTTGTAGTTTGCAATTTGCATCCTTTAAAGTACGGTAATTGTTCAAAATTTTTAGCCAAAGTGTGACATGATCAGGAACCCGAATATCCGCAATATCGCCATTATCGCCCACGTCGATCACGGCAAAACCACCCTCGTAGACGGCCTTTTGTGGCAAAGCGGGCTCTTCCGCGAGAACCAGCACATTGCCGAACGGGCGATGGACAACATCGATATCGAGCGCGAACGCGGTATTACCCTAGTCGCTAAAAACGCATCGTTCGTCTACAAAGACGTGCGCATCAACATCGTCGATACCCCGGGCCATGCCGACTTCGGTGGTGAAGTAGAGCGTGGACTCTCGATGGTCGACGGAGCTTTATTGCTGGTGGATGCCGCCGAAGGGCCCCTCCCGCAAACTCGTTTCGTGCTTCGCCACGCGCTAGAGCGCAACGTGAAGATCGTCGTGGTCATCAATAAGATCGATCGCCCCGATGCCCGCATTCCCGAAGTGCTGGAAGAAATCTATCAGCTGTTCTTCGATCTCGAAGCGGCCGATCACCACATCGATTTTCCGATCATGTACACGAACGCGCGTAAGCGTCTCGCTTGCACCGACATCACCAAGGCCGACGAGGCCAAGGATCTCGTTCCGCTGTTCGACGCGATTATCGAGCATCTTCCGGGTCCCGAAGTAGGGGAAGAAAGCCTGCAGCTTCTCATCTCGAACACTGGTTACAGCGACTATCTAGGACGCCTAGCCATTGGCCGCGTCTACTCGGGCACGCTCAAGGTCGGTGACAAGGTTCTGCTTTCCCAGGAAAAGGGAATGACCAAGGAAACGAAGATCACCGCGCTGATGGGTTACCGCGGTCTCGCCACCGCTCCGATCGAAAAGGTCGAGGCCGGCGACATCTGTATCGTGGCCGGAATCGAAGAGCTGAAGATTGGCGACTCGGTGCTGTCGACGGTAAATCCCAAGCCGCTTCCGCGCATTGAAATCGAGCCGCCCACCATCTCCATCGAGATGCTGGTGAACTCGAGCCCGTTTTGCGGGCAGGATGGCGATCGCGTTACTTCACGCGTTATCTGGGATCGTGTCGAGCGCGAGCTGCGAACGAACGTTTCGCTACAGGCGGAGCGCAGTCTCGAGTTCGCCGATACGATCGTGCTTCGCGGCCGTGGCGAGCTTCAGTTCACGGTGCTGGCCGAACAGATGCGCCGTGAAGGTTACGAGTTCGCGCTCGGCCGTCCGAAGGTCATCACGAAGGAGATCGACGGTCAGCTGATGGAGCCGCAGGATCACGTCATCATGGACATTCCCGAGAACTGCGTGGGCGCGGTCACAGAACGCATGGGAACCCGTAAGGGTGAAATGACGAACCTCGAAAAGCGCGGCAACAACGTCCGCATCGAGTTCGACATCCCGTCGCGAGGCCTCATTGGCTACCGCTCGGAGTTCTTGAACGTGACGCGCGGCCTAGGTCTGATGAGCTCGTATTTGAACGGCTATATCCCGTGGAAGGGACACATTCTCGATCGCAACAACGGCGCGATCGTCTCGGATCGTAAGGGCACCACGACGGCGTACGCTCTGTATAACCTCGAGCCTCGCGGCAAGATGATTATCGGCGAAGGCGTTGATGTGTACGAAGGCATGATCGTCGGCGAGAACAACAAGAGCAATGACATCAACGTGGATCCCACCCGCGGCAAGAAGCTGACCAACATCCGTTCCGCCGGCGCGGACGAGGCCACCACCCTGACCCCGGTTACGCCGCTGACCATTGAGTGGGGCGTGGCGTGGCTGGCGGACGACGAAGTACTCGAGGTCACACCGAAATACCTTCGCCTGCGTAAGCGGATTCTCGACTCGAACAAAAGGTCGATCATTCGTAAGCCGAAGAAAAGCGAGTCCGATAGCGACGACGATAACAACGAGTAATTAGTTTCGGTCGGTGGGCACGGCTAACGTGTTCGCCGACAGATTCGGGTAGACGGCCCGGCGCAAGGGCCGCGTACTGTCCGCGTGATAAAGCTCGTAGCCCAGCCCGGTCAGAAAATCCGCGGCCCGTTTGCGAATGTCTCCCGAGGTCATCTGTTCAAACGGCAGAAAGGTTTCGTAGAGGATGACGGGCTTGTGCTTACGCAACGTTTGTTCGGCCCCTTTAAGCACTTCCCACTCCATCCCTTCAACGTCGATCTTCACGAAGTCGAGCCGCTCGAGCGAGTCTCCAAAAAAATGATCCAGCGTAGTGACCGGCACCTTGGTGCCGCGCTTTCCGAGTAAATGCGCGTTGCCGGGGAAGACCACGTCTTCGCCCCAGTGCAGTTCGCCGACCGAACTCGACACGCCCAGCGGCTGCGGCCGCACCACCTTTTCGCACTCAGGATTTAGCCGCAAGTTTTGCCTTAGCTTCTCGAAGAACGGCGGCCCGGGCTCGAACGACGTCACGCAGCCGTCGGGGCCGACCTGCTTGGCCAGCGCCAAGGTAATCGCCCCCACGTTGGCCCCCACGTCCGCCACAAAATCGCCGGGCTTCACCCATTCACGAATCAGCGCCACCACTTCGGGCTCATATTGGCCGGTGATCAGCACGCGCTCGATTTCATTGCGGGCGTTCACGCGCACGCGGCAGTCGCCCAGGTAATCGCGCACCTCGAACTCACCATCGTCGAGCAGTAGGTAACTGAATTTGGTCGAACGCCTGGCGAGGCCCAGCTTCAAAGCGAAGGGCAAAAAGCGGCCCGCAATTCCCTTGACTTTTCTGAACCGTAACTTCAGATCGCGGTGCGCTTCGTACTGCATGAGCCTTTTTTTGTACCACAACCCGGGTTCGAGAAAAATTTAGTTAAGCGTTCCGCCGTCTAATGTCGTGGCCGTACCGCCGATGGTAGCAGTTCCGCATGCCCCCCCACGCCACGGTCACCGAACCCGCCGTCGAACTGAAGCTAGTGGTGCCTGAGATCGGGAATCGGCAGGCGCTGGTAAATGTCACGTTGGTCCAACGCCAGAATCCAAATCCGATTCATTGGGTAGGTTCTCCGGTTAAGGGGTTCGAAAGTTATAGTATACTTCACCAGACGACCGATTCTAACCCTCCCTAGGTGGGGACCCATGGCAACGCAGAGCAAAAACATCAAAGATTTGGTCGGCCAGCTGTTCCTGGTCGGCTTCGACGGCCTCTCCGTGCCCAACGACTTCAAAAAGCTGATCCAGGAATATAACTTGGGCGGCACGATCTACTTCCAACGCAATGTAGAGACCCCGGCGCAGATCGCCGAGCTTTCGAACGAGATTCAGTTTTCGTGTCGCGGTAAGGACAGGCCGCCGCTGTTCATCTCGATCGATCACGAAGGCGGAAAAGTGACGCGTTTGGGAAAGCCGTTCACTACATGGCCTGGCAACGATTATTTAGGCGAACTTGCTTCCCCCAAAGTGGGTTTTGAATTTGGCGCCATTCTCGGCAAAGAGCTAAAGGCCGTGGGCATCAATATCAACTACGCGCCCGTGGTGGACGTGAATACGAACGGTAACTCACCGGTCATCGCCAGCCGCGCCTTCTCTGCGGATCCGGAAACCTGCGCTAAGCTTGGCTCGGCGGTCAGCCGCGGCATACAGAAGATGGGTGTCATCTCGGTGGCCAAACATTTCCCCGGCCACGGCGACACGAAAGAAGATTCCCACCTTTCGCTCCCCCGAATCAACAAGAGCTACGACGAGCTGGAAGCCATGGAGTTTATCCCCTTCCGCCGCCTGATCCGTTCGCGAGTAGAAGCCGTGATGACGGCGCACATCCAGAACGATTCGCTGGATCCAGAATATCCGGCCACGCTATCGCACAAAACGATCACCGAAATCCTGCGCGAAAAGCTGCGCTTTTCCCGGCTGGTCATCAGCGATGATCTGGAAATGAAAGCCATTACCGACCACTTCGGGGTGGAAGAAGCTGCCATCCTCGCGGTACTCGCGGGCTGCGACGTTTTGATCTACCGCGGTGACATGAAGCACCACCTTCCCGCGATGGAAGCGGTCATCAAGGCCGTGGAGTCGAAACGCATTCCGATGAAAGTCATCGAAGACGCCAACGCCCGCATCGCGCAGTCCAAGAAAACTTACTGCGAAGCCAAGAGTCCGTTGGATGTCACTTCGGTCGGCAAATCTATCGGACTGCCCGAACACTTCGCTCTGTCGGAATCGATTAGCCGGAAAGAGATTCCCAAAAATCTCGCTGGTGGAGAAGACGTCGCTTAATCAGAGAAAGGCCGCGAAGAATCTCTCCGCGGCCCCTTTAATTTCTGCGATTAAAGAATGATCTATTCCAGGACGAGGTTTACGCCGTCCGCCACGCTGTGCGTGAAGACAAGCTTGCGGGTGGCTTTGTCGTCGCCCAGCAGGTACACGATCTTCTTCACTTCCTTCTTGAAGACGTAGCTGTTCACGCTAAATACCGCTTTTACGGTACGTGGAGCTGAGTAAGCGGCGCAGGCCTTCATGATTAGCTTATACGGATCGTTTTCGCGAGACAGGCTCGCCAAACGCAAACGAACTTGGTCACCTTCGAGGCGCGACATCACGATCGAAGCATCGTCCGCGCTGGAGCCGCACAGATTGCCTTCCACCTTCAGCGTGACTTCGACGATAAGGTTGGCAGAACTCACCACGTTCTCTCCGGCCGCGTTCACCTGCACTTTCTGTTCGGCAATACGGGCCTCCACTACGTCCTGGATGGAGATATTGCGGGTCATGTGACCAATGACCTGGCCTTCGAGCAGATCCTTGGCCTGCGCGGGCAGCACGGAAACGACAGCAGCAACGACTAACGAATAGAACAATTTCATACGAGTCCCTCTTTTG
>JAYUBV010000618.1:0-3433 GCA_043740655.1 Pseudomonadota bacterium
GTGGCTATCGGTGTTAGGCACTTCGTTCCAGACGCGCGCGTGGTTAAACGGTGTGCACGTGGATGAGAACTGGCACGAGCTCGGCGCCCTACCGTTCGACTTCAAATCGGACGTAGCGCTTTCGCTCGCGATGGCGGGTTCCGCGGGCAGAAAAGGATTCCCCACGAAGCTTATCGACTTCGAGGAGTTTCCGATCGATACGGGCACGATCGTGGCGCTGTCGTTTCTAAATGCGAAAATGAAACTTCCGGTCAGTATCACTAGTAGCTGGGTTTACGCGGACGACGTGAAGAACGCCGAGCTCGGACGGGCCGCGCGCGCCGCCGCCGAAGGTTCGGGTAAGAAAGTGTTCGCGTTGGCGATTACTTCGCTCTCGCAGCGGTACTTCACCACCGACATCTCGGCGGCCGAAGATCGCATCAGCGATCCGGGCGACGATAAACGGAACCAGGAATTGCTGGGGGCCCTAGAAATGGGCGAGCTGGGCAAAGTCAGTGCACTCGCCAAAACGTTCGCGGGGCAAATGCCATTCGACATGGGCGGGGCGGCCTTGCACTGGATGCGCGGAGTTTGCGGAGATAAGGTCCTGGCCGGCAAGGTGCTGGCTTACGGGCCCATATGGGGAACGGGGAACGCCGTGGCCCAATTAGTGATCACATCGTGATAAGGAATGAACATGCCTAAGATTGAGCTAGTGAAAGATCCCGCGGCCCCCCGGCCGCTCGGTAATTACTCCCACGCCGCCGTCTATGGGGATCTCGTGATCGTAAGCGGAATGGCGAGTCGGGATCCGGTAACGGATGCGATTCCCGGGCTTAAGAAGGATGCGACGGGGAAAAAGATCGCCTACGACATCAGACTTGAGACTAAAGGCACGCTAGAAAACATCCGCCGCGTGCTCCAAGCCGCGGGCAGCGATTTGAAACACGTGCTCGAGGTGAATACGTACTTGCTCGATATGAAGGACTTTGGCGCGTACAACGAGGCGTACGCGGAATTCTTTGCGGACCATAAACCGGCGCGCACTACGGTGGCGGTGGCTGGACTCCCCGGGGACATCGCGATTGAGATCAAGGTCGTAGCGGTTAGGGCGCGCGAGTAAGCCATGAAGGAAACGCCCGCACCGCTAAATTTGACAGGTCATATCCCGGTGGTCATTCCGCCGGAACTCCGGGCGTGGCTTTCCGCCCCCAAGGGTGCGTGGGTCGGCGGTGAGCCGGTGTTTCCGAAAAATGGAAAGTTTTTTGAGACGCTGAACCCCGCGACGGGGGAACCGCTTGCCCAGATTGCGGAAGCGGGACGGGAGACGATCGATCTCGCGGTGGCGGTGGCGCGACGGACTTTCATTGAAGCGACGTGGTCGGGTAAGTCGTACGAGCACCGTGCGGGGGTGTTGCGCAAACTGTCGGAGCTTATCCTTACGCACCGGAGCACGCTGGCGATTTTGGAAACGCTCGATACGGGCAAACCCATTTGCGAGAGTTACGAGGGGGACATCCTGCGGGCGGCCTCGAATTTCGACTTCTTCGCGAATCAGAACGAGGCTGGCACCCAACGGTTTTTTGAAAGTCAGGGCAATCGGCACGTCGCTCGGCGCGAACCGCTCGGCGTGGTGGCGCTCGTCACGCCGTGGAACCTTCCCCTTTATCTCGCCAGCTGGAAAGTTGCGCCCGCGCTGTTGATGGGCAACTCCGTCGTGCTCAAGCCATCGGAGATGACTCCGCTTACCGCCGCGTACTTTGCGGAGCTCTCCGCGGAGGCGGGGCTGCCGCCGGGTACGTTTAACGTCGTGCACGGTTTCGGAGAAAATTCGGCCGGAGAATTTTTGGTGGGCCACGCGGACGTCAATGCCGTGTCGTTTACGGGAGAGACTACCACGGGCCGGGCCATCATGAAGGCGGCGTCTCCGCACTTGACGCGCGTGTCGTTCGAGCTGGGCGGCAAAGGGGCGCTGGTCGTGTTCGCGGATGCGGACTGGGAGAGGGCGGCCGATGAAGCCGTGCGCGCGGGTTTTCGCAATCAAGGCGAAATCTGTTTGGCCTGTCCGCGCGTGTACGTGGAAAGGGCGATCTACGAGCCGTTTAAGAAACGGTTCCTGGCGGGAGTCGAAAAGTTACGCATGGGCGATCCGCTCCACCCCGAGACCACGTTGGGGGCGCTCATCAGTCAGGAACACCGTACCAAAGTACAGAGTTACGCGCAGATCGCCGCCCGCGAAGGGCGCGTGCTGACGGGCTCGCCGAAACTTCCCGACGACAAAACGGGTTTTTTTGCCCCTTTCGTGGTGGAAGGGTTGAAGGCGGATAGCCGCGTGAACCGCGAAGAGGTCTTTGGCCCCCTAGTGTCGCTCAACGTTTTTGAGAGCGAAAGCGACGCCATCTTTGCCGTGAACGACACCGCCTACGGGTTATCCTCGTCGGTGTGGACAAGGGATCGGGTGCGTGCCGAACGGGTGGCTTCTCAAATCCACGTCGGCATGGTGTGGATCAACTGTTGGTTCGTGCGTGATCTGCGCGTGCCGTTCGGTGGCCAAAAGAAAAGTGGGTTGGGCCGCGAGGGTGGGACCCACTCTTTGGATTTTTTCAGTGAATGGAAAAGCGTCTGCTTTTTCGGAGAAGGAAAAGGGAATTGACCATGTTGAATGAATCTCTACTTCACACGTTGGCGGAAGAGCTCAGCGCGGCCGAGCGCGATCGCACTCCGGTGAAGCCCATCACGGAGCGTTTCCCGGAGTTTTCAACTGAGGACGCCTACAACGTGCAAAAGATCAACGCCAGCCGCGCCATCGCGCAGGGGCGGTATCTGACCGGTTATAAGGTAGGGCTCACTTCTAAGAGTGCGCAAAAGCACTTCAATGTTTTCGAGCCAGACTTTGGCCACCTCTTCGCGGACATGGCGTGGCGGGACGAAGGGGAAGAGGATCTGGCGCCGCTAATTCAGCCGCGCATCGAGGCGGAGATAGCCTTCGTGCTGGGAAAAGATTTGCACGGTCCGGGCATCACGGTCGCGCAGGCGTTCCGTTCGGTCGACGCCATCGTGGGCGCCATGGAGATTATCGACTCGCGCTTAGCGGACTGGAAGATCAAATCGGGCGATACCATTGCCGACAACGGATCAAGCGCACGCTACATGCTGGGTTCGCGCTTCGTTACCGCCGCCAATTTGGATTTGAGTGAAATCGGCATGTCGCTCGCCAAGAACGGCGAGGTGTGGCAGACGGGGGCGGGGAGTAGCGTGATGGGCAATCCGTGGAACGCACTCGTCTTCCTCGCCAATAAACTAGGGGAAAGGGGGACGAGTTTGAGGGCCGGAGAGATCGTCCTTTCGGGCGCATTAGCCGGTGTACTTCCGATGAAGGGTGGCGACGCTTTTACCGCCGAGTTTTGGAAATTGGGAAAAGTGTCCGTGCGTTGCCGGAGGAATTTATGAGTCT
>JAYUBV010000619.1:0-11023 GCA_043740655.1 Pseudomonadota bacterium
TCGGTCGTGATGACCCGCTCTACCGACGCTAAATCGTTGTAGGTGAAGGTGGCGGTCATTGCCTTGGTCTCTTCCGGAATGCCCGCGTCGCGCGAGGTCACGCCGATGTACCAGTCGTGCCAGCCGTGGTAGCCGCACACCGCGACGTTCTTACGTTTGGTGAACGCGCGCGCCACGCGGATGGCCGCCGTGGTCGCATCGCAACCGGTCTTGGAGAAACGAACGCTTTCGGCACCCGGCACCACTTCGGAAATCAGCTCCGCCACCTCTACTTCGAGCGGCGAGAGGAGCGAAAAGGTAATGCCCTTTTCGAGCTGCGCTTTGATGGCGTTGTCGACCTCGGGGTAGCAGTACCCCAAGCTCAGGGGGCCAATGCCCATGTTGTAGTCAAGGTACTCGTTACCGTCGACGTCCCACACGCGGGCGCCCTTCCCTCTCTCGACGAACGCGGGGGCTACGCCCTGCACGTACTGCGTGGGCCCCTTGGCCAGCGTCTGGCTGCCCGCGGGGATACGCGCCCGGGCCCGCTTCTGCAGCGCCTGCGACTTTTCGATTACGGGATAGTTACTATTGCTCTTTACGCCGTTAGCCACTTAAAACTCCTAGTTCTTCAATTCGAGAAAACGCTTTTCGATCCGAGCTGCCAACTGCGCAGGGGTGAAGCCCTCGTGCTCGAGCACTTCGTTGAGACGGCCGGGCTTAAACCAGTGGTTGTCCAACGCGATGGGCATCACGTATGGGCTCACGCGGTTATTAAGGCATACTTCCGACAAAATCGTGTACAGACCGCCGACCTGAAAATGATCTTCAACTGAAACGGTCAGGCGAGTTTTTGCCATCGCGTCCAGCACGGCGGCCTCGTCAAGCGGCTTCACCGTACGCACGTTCACGAAGCGCACGCTGATCCCCCGGGCCTCAAGCCGCGCCTTCGCCTGCCAGCACTCCTGGAAGAGCATGCCGTAGGTCAGGATCGCGACGTCGGTGCCTTCGGAAAGTGTTTCCGCCTCACCCAGCTTAAAGTTTTCCGAATGCTTCACGATTGCGGGTCGGGGGTTGAAACGGACGTAGTAAGGATTTGGGCTGTAGATGACCTGCTCCAACCCCGCGACCATCTCATTCACATCGGCCGGACAGAAGATATTCATCGGCGGAATGCTACGTAGTACCGCGATATCGTCTATCGCCTGGTGGGTCGGCCCGTTGCCGTCCGACAAAAAGCCCGGGACCGCACCGATGAGCTTAACGGGCAAACCCGAGATGCCGACATCGGTACGGATAAATTCGTAAGCGCGCAGCACGAGAAAGGTCGACAGCGCGTGGGTGATGGGAATGCGGCCACACGCGGCCAGTCCCGCCGCTGCCCCGATCATCGTCTGCTCGGTGATCCCGGTGTCGATGAAACGGTTGCCCAAGCTTTCCGGCAGATTGCGGATGGCGGCGCGGTTTTCCGCGGTCATCACGACGATGCGCTCATCTTTTAGCGCCAGCTCTTTTAGCTTTGCTTCGTAATTCGCCATGGGAATGTTCTTCGCGTCGCTCGCCATTGAATTGTTCTTCGCGTCGCTCGCCATTGAATTGTTCTTCGCTTCGCTCATCACCGCACCACCAGCGTTTCGGATTCGATCTTGGCCTGCGACTCACCGTGAAGCTCCCGGCGGAGCGACTCGATTTCGGTAGCCGTAAAGTTACAAAACCAACGGTCCGCGCGGGCTTCGATGCTCGGCAGCCCCTTGCCCCGACGGGTTTTGGCAATCACGACGCTAGCGCGCCCTTCTTGAAATGGCAGCCGCGCGAAAACGTCGTGCATGGCTTGAAAATCGTGGCCATCGACGGTCTGCGCATTGGCGCCGAACGCGCGGAATTTATCCTCCAACGGTTCGAGCGGAATCAAATCTTCGGTGCGGATATTGGCCTGAAACTCGTTGCGGTCCAGAACCACGACTAGGTTATCGAGCCGGTACGCGTTGGCGACGAGCAGCGATTCCCAGTTGGAACCTTCATTTAGCTCACCGTCACCGACGATGACGACCACGCGGCGCAAACTTTTGCGCATCTTGGCGTCCATCGCCATGCCGACGCCGACCGCAAGCAGGTGCCCCAAAGAACCGGAATGGAATTCCACCCCGGGAATAGTGCGGTTCGGATGCCAGTAGATCGAATCGCTCGTAGAAAGGTGGTTGTTTTTCAGACGGGCGGCGTCCATCCAGCCTTTTTCTACGAAAGTGCCGTAAAGCGCCGGAACGTCGTGTCCTTTTGAGAGCAAAAGAATGTCGCGTTCCGGATCCGAGAACGACGGGATGTTTAGGTACCGCTCGTAGAGGTACACGATCATGTCGACCGCCGAGAGCGAGGCCCCGATGAAGCAGCCGCCTTGGGTGGCGAGTCCCAGGATGTGCTCGCGTACCTTAAGCGCTTTGTCTTCGCATTCCTTCCACTCTTTTTTTGGCCAGTTCGACGTTTCCATTAGCTTTCCGTGTCCCTGGCGGCACTCGCCGCCGCTACGTTCGTTCTTAGATTTTCTTTTTCGCGTAGGTACCAGCCGTCGCCGAGCCACTTTTCGTTTAGTTCACGAATGTCGCTACGAGAATTCCACATCTCGACCAGGTCCTCCACGCCGAAGGCCGGGTTACCGCGGTAAAGCGAATCGAATAGGGCCGAGACAACCGCGAAGTCTTCGGGATAGTCGAGCACCCAGCGATGCGACTCGGCCATGTCCAGCCCGAGTTCCCAACGGACGTTGTCGTTCTTAAACCGTTCCGGGTTGTCCCACAGGAAGGCGGTGGTGTGCTCGCGTTCGTGCGGCATCGATGCCTCTTTGAACGCGGTGACCAGCGCCGTAGCCTTCATTACCTCGACGTCATTGCCATCGGGATAGGTCGCCGGGTGCAGGTTGCTGACAAAGTCTAAATCCGGATTCTGTAGGTAGTGGCCAATCACGCGATCGATCACCTTGGGATCGATGAGTGGACAGTCGCTGGGAATTTTCACCACCGCATCCCCCCCGTAATGGCGCCAAGCTTGGTAATGACGGTCGAGCAGATCGGTCGGATGACCGCGGAACCACTCAAACCCTTCGCTCTCGCAGAGGTGGACGATGCGATCGTCTTCCGCGTCGGTGGTAGTGACCACAACGATCTGGCCCGTGAGCTTGGCGCGGCGCACGCGTTCCAGCATGCGGGCCAGCACTGGTTTGCCGCCCAACGGACGGAGTACTTTCCCCGGAAGGCGGCTGCTTCCGACCCGGGCCTGAATCAACGTGAGCACCTGCGGTTCTTTATTTAGCGTCATTGTAAAACTTCACGGCAGACCTGCGAAATGGTCACGGCCGATTTTCCCCCATTTTGGATCGGACACAATTCTTTAAGCTCGTTCACGTCAAAGTAGCTGTGGACCTCTTTGCCCAGTGCCAGACCGATGTAGGCAACCGAAGAGTACTGCGTGATGAGCGTATGGCAATTTGCAATCATCTCGCTGGTATTGCCGATGGTGTACACCACGGCGCTGGGGATGATACTCAAAATCTCTCGCGTGCTGCGGCGGTGGTTCTCGTTGGGGTGTAGGCGGAAGATCACCTGACGCCCCTTGGCGATGTTGCGCACCTTGCGCAGGAAGGCATTACGGTTGTCCCACTTAAAATTCTCGCGGGTGTCCGTCGTAGCGACCAGCACGTGGTTGCGGTACGGAAAGTCATTTTTCTCGAACTCTTTCACGTTGTCGAAATTGGGGATGCCGGTGACCACGAGCTTTTCATTCCGCACCCCCTTCTTCACGAAGTGGCGACGGTAGCCCTCGGAGGCCACACAAAACTTAACGTAGGCGTCGCTTAGGCCGGTAGACGAGGTGCTGGCAATCCATAGCGGTACGCCCAGGTGGCGGAAATGCTTCACTACCAGGAACGCTAGGTTCTCCGGATCGGTCATTCCTTCCTGCACCAGAATGACGGGCTTGTTCTTGATGTTGTTCTGCACGAGAAGATCGGTGCAGGTGAGGACGAGATCATAGTCACCGGCCTGGCCACGGTAATCGACCTGCAGCCCGTGCTCGCGGAAATAGCGCTCCGTCTTTTCGCGGTTCTGACCGCCGATGATAGTCCAGTCGAGCAGCCCCATCTTCTGGAAGGGGTACCAGACCGGATTGCAGTAAAAGGCGGTGAAATGGCAGTCGAAGTCCGCCAGCAGATAGCGAGCTATCTGATGCATCTGGGTCGTCTGGTTCAGAGACCCGCAAATGAACAGAATCTTCTTACGTGAGTTCATGCAAATCGAAGCCAGTACACTAGTGCACCCTCCCCCTTTCCGCAACCTCCGGGGCGGGGCCGACCCATCCGAGACTCTTTGCGTTAAATAGGTGGATTAGCCTTTAATTCCCGGCGCCTACCGCTTTGGGTGCGATTTCGCCCGGAACTCCGGAGGGGCGAACCTCCGCCGGTCCCAGGGGGCCACGTGGTTTCTTCTCCGTGGACTTAGTTTCGACCGGTTTCTCCACCGGGCGGGTGATCGCCGTGGGCGGCGCCCGGTCGACGGAGCAGCCCTTAGTCATCATGACGACGCTCCCGCCGACCGTAAGGGCCAGCACCGAGCAGCCGTAGGCGGCGATCTTGCCCCAGCGATTCCAAAGCGACGGAACGGGTTCCGACGGGTTGGGCATCGGGAACGGCGAACCCGGCGAAAGATCGAGGTGACCGCTAGCCATGCGCAGGAACACGCGAACCCATAGTTCACGTAGACTCGGGTCGCGATTGGCGTGGTTCACCAGGAAACGACCCAGCGTACGGTGCTTCTTCAGGAAGAAGACCGCCACACGAAGGGCGTCGCCGGAAATCTGATCGTCGGTAACCGCGCGGGCACGAATCCCCTGCTGACCGATGATGCAGGCCTCGATGGCGTGCTGCACGTTCAGGAAGGTCACGATGAGTTCGTCCCGTTTTTTGAGGGTCTTTTGCCGGTCCGCAGTCCACGAGGATGTCTGGCCATTCTCGCTGACCTTTTCGGTTTCGATGAGGGTTTCAAGCTCCAGGTCCGAGCCGCGGATCTCTTCCGCGCGGTGATTCAATAGGTCGTAGACCCGGTCCACCCAGGCGTAGGTCGCGGCAAAGTCATCCGACTTACGGAGAGAGGCTTCCGCCTCGGGGACGGCCGACTTTAGGACCTCTTCCCAACTAATGCGGGTGGAGTCGGGGCCGAGATAATCAGAAACGCGCTTTAGCAAAAGCGAGAGCGGCTCTTGGGCCATCACCTTGGTGGTCGTTGGCTTCTTCTCCGACTCCTTTTCCTTCTCTTTTTCGCGGGGCTTTTTCTCTTCCTTTTCCTTCGGCTTATCTTTGTCCTTCTCACGCTCGCGGGTAGAGCCAGTGCCCCGGCTGCGGCCGTTTTCAAGCGTGCGTTGCTCTTCGGCTTCCTGCCAGGGATCCCCTTCGGAAGAGGTCGGAGATTTGCCTTCGTCTAAACCGTGGATGACCACGGCCGTTTCACCACCGACGCCGGCGCTCTTCTTCAAGCGATCCAGAATGGGGGCGAGCGCCGGACCAATAAGCCGCTCGTAGATCGGATCGGACGCGGCAGCGCTGGTCAGCACCTTACTGCCGACCGAAGCCAGCGATTGCTTTAAAAGTTTTTCCACTTCGGCCAGCGTCTCATCGGCGGCCTTCGCGTCCCACTCGCGCACGAGTGCCTCGAGCCCCACTCGGCGGGATTCTTCAAATAGCGAATTGAGAATTTCCGGAGTCAGCGCCTGAGCGGCCAAGACCGGATCTTCAATATCGGCCACGTCGCGCTTGAGCGGCAATGGCACACAAAGGTACGGGTGGTAAACCTCGGTGGCGCCGACCAAGCCAGACTCGACTAAGTGACGAACGTAGGGGTGATCGGAAAGCTTCCACTGCATGGCCTGGCGGGCCACGCTATAGCTTTCGAGAGGAGACTGTCCGTCCGAGCAGGCCAGATCGTGCAAAATCTTTTTGAGGAGTGCTGCCGCGCGGTAATGGCGGAAGTAGCTAACGAGCGACTCGGCCAGCTCCTGTTCCCGTTGGATCAACGCCCCCAGGTGCAATTCGTAGAGGTGGCGGCGAGTAGGATCGGCAATCTCCGATTTGATGTTCTGTAGTCCACGAACCACTTCACGATCTAGCGGCTGGTGATCGCTGGCGGCGAGCGCCATCAACAGATCCTTGGACACTTTTTTCCACTGTGGCCGGTTCCAGAAACGCAGGTTCTGTCCCCACGAGTAGATTTGCGAAAACCAGTTCGCCGGCGGCGCAGTTTCAAGTTTCACGTCGCCACTCAGCAACTTTTCTTCGGCGAGGATCGAGATCACCTTCCACCGTAGCTCGTCCACTTCGTTGGACACGCCCACGATCGACAGCGCGTCTTCGTAATGCTCGAGCACGAAATCGGAAAGCGGTTTGGCCTCTTTGCGTTCGAGCACCTTCGCGATGACGGTCACGACTTGGCGAACGGTCTCGGGCTGAAACTTGGGCTCGGCGTTCAACCGCCTGCGTTCAAAGTTCCACAGCCGCTCTTCCAGCGCGCGCCCCGCAAGCTCCGTGCGACGCGTGCGCGATTCGAGATCGGTCAAAAACGCCAAAGGCACCCGCCGCGCGGACCCGAGCAGGATGCGCAGGCGGTTGCGGTGCAGCAGCATCGCGGGCGAGGAGGACCGCAGAATCCCTTCTTGAACGCCCGGAGAAGTGGGGTAAGCCGAGTGGATTAGGAAGAGAGCCGCTTCGCGGGCCGCCGCCACTTTATCGACTGGCTTTTTGGACGGGTCGACGACGACATCGGGGCCGATAAGTCCAATGGTTCGCCCCTTGAGAGTTTCGCCGATGCGGACCAGCTCTTCGGGACAGGTATAGGTCGGATCCTGAGGAATTGGGGTACCTCGCGCCGAGATCGAAAATACAACCGCGGCGCCTATCCCCACCCACCCCAACCAGGACGTCCCCACGTTACCGCCACCGCGCATACTCAAACTCCTGCTCCCAGCAAATCCAGCTTTAGAAAACGAGTTAACGCTCTACGTCAATTCGCCGTTTTCAGCAACGGTTTTACTCGCCGGAAGGCTTGGGTGAGGACGACCGCGAAACAGGTGAAAATCAGAGCCGTTAGGCCAATATCCACGGCCCCGCGAACCCGCTCGGCCCCGTTAACGGAACTAAGTAGCGGCACGAACTGATCGGTGACGAGCGACCAGGCTCCGCAGGTCGTCGTGATGCAAACGAAAAGCATGGGCAGGAAGGTCGTCCACGCGTACTTCCCCTTCCCCTCCCCGATGAGCCAGACGGTTCCGAACAAGAGTGCCATCACCGCGAGCAGCTGGTTCGCAATTCCAAACATGGGCCAGATCGTCGCCACACTCCCGGTGTGGATAAAGTAACCCCACGCGGCCACGGTAAGCGCCGAGGTGAGCAGCGTGCCGCCGAAGTGATCGGGGCGGCCGAGCGGCTCGTGAATTTTGCCCAGATACTCCTGAAATACGAACCGCGCGATGCGGGTGCCCGTGTCGATGGTGGTCAAGATGAACAGCGCCTCGAACATGATCGCGAAGTGGTACCAGTAAGCGAGCCACCCCTTTAGCCCCGGCAGGCTCGAAAAGATTTTGGCCATGCCAACCGCTAACGACACCGCGCCGCCGGTGCGGCCGGCGACGTGCTCTTTCACTTCGGCCTCTAGGACGGGTAGCTCCTCGATGTGGTAGCCCATGACTTTTAAATTTTCGTACTTGGCCGGCGCCACGTTGATCGCAAAATAATCGCCGGGATGAAGTGACGCCACCGCGATGAGCGCCACCACTCCCACTAACCCTTCGATCAGCATTGCGCCGTAACCAATGGGGCGACATTGCGACTCCCGCGCCACCATCTTGGGCGTCGTTCCGCTAGCCACCAGCGCGTGGAAACCCGAGACCGCCCCGCACATGATCGTGATGAAGACGTAGGGAAATACTTTTCCCGAAAGAATTGGACCGCCGCCGTGGATGAATTCGGTCACCGCCGGCATTTTCAACGTCGGGTTCACCAGCACCACGCCGATGACGAGCAACGCAATGGTGCCAATCTTTAAGAACGAAGACAGGTAATCCCGCGGACACAGCAGCACCCACACCGGCAGCACGGAAGCAATAAAGCCGTAAATAGCCATCGCTAAGGTAATCTGCCCGCGCGAAAGCAAAAACCACGGGGCGTAACTCGACTCCGCCACCCAGCGCCCACCCCAGACGGCGAACAGCAAAAGGGCCGCGCCTAGCCAAGTAGCCTCCGCCACTTTGCCTTTACGAAAGCCGTACATGTAGGCGCTCATAAAGAGCGCGATAGGAATTGTCATCGCGATCGTGAAGGTGCCCCACACACTTTCCGCCAGCGCGTTCACGACCACGATCCCAAGTCCCGCCAACGCGATGATGAGCACGAAGAGCACACCCAGCCCGGCGGCAAAGCCCGCTGCGGGCCCCATCTCGTCGCGAATCATTTCGGCCAGCGATCGGCCGTTCTTACGGACGGACGCCACCAGCACGATGAAGTCCTGCACCGCCCCCGCGAGCACCACGCCGACGACGAGCCACAGCAATCCCGGCAAATACCCAAACTGCGCGGCGAGCACGGGCCCAATCAGCGGCCCCGCGCCCGAGATAGCGGCAAAGTGATGCCCGAACAATACCCCGCCGTGGGTGGGGTGGTAGTTGTGGCCGTCATTCAGCCGGTGGGCCGCCGTCACCCGCGAATCGTCCAGCCCCACGACGTACGTGGCTAGGAAGCGGCTGTAGTAGCGATACGCGATCGCAAGTATGCAGAGGACACCCAAAATCAGCGGAAGTGCAGGCATCCCCGACAGATAGCAGACTTACCACCCCTGTCCACTGCGTTGAAACGTGCCGGGCGCTAATTATTCACAAGGCATGGGCGCGGCGACGCTTGAACCTAAAGAGGGACTTGCTTAGTTGACCACGTTTACGGTGGCGTACGCGACATTCCCGCCTCGGGTAGCCGAGATGATAATCGTGCAGGGCTGCTGCGTCGTGCAGCTAGCCGAGGTGCCCGATACCGTGCTCCGGTTGCACACAAAGTACGTAGCGCTTCCGCCGGTACAGGCGTAGCCAATCGTCTGCGGGTTAATTCCGCCGCTCAACTGGATTACCGTGTCGTTGTAATTGCCGTCGGCAATCGTCACCTGCAAGGCCGTGCCCTGCGACAGCGATAACGTTGCGGGGTTAGCCTGCAGCACTGGCATTCCAGCTCCGCAACCGGCTAATCCGAGAATCACCACTCCAAAGGCCAAAATTCTTTTACTGAAATTCATAAAAAGGTCCTCCGCGACCTGAACTACCGTCGACCGTATCCAAAGCAACATCGATACCAAGTGGTGGCCGCTGCATTCGAACTGAATCGGGGAGAAGTGACACTTTGGGTTAGACACCTATCAAAAAGATGATCAAATTTTCCCGAAGACCTTCGGGGGACGCTGACCACCGTGAGAATTCGGGCGTCGCGAGGATGAGCCTACCTACGGCGGCCAACCAAAAATGAAGCGCTTTCGTTTGACGCCCCTCGTGGCGCGCGATATCCGTCGTGCATGAACTTAGGCTTGCCTGAACTTATCGTGATTGCCATGGTTGCCCTCCTCGTGTTCGGTCCGCGCCGACTGCCGGAGCTGGCTAAAGGGCTCGGCAAGGGGATTCGCGACTTCAAGAAGGCTTTGAACGGTGAAGACGAACTGCCGAAAGACATTTCGGGGGTCGCCAGTAACGCGACCGCCGTCCCCCCCGCGACCGAAAAGGTTTCGGCGGAAAAGGTAACCGAACGTTCCAAAGAGCCCACCTCGTAACGCTCTGCAGCCACCCCTATTCGCCCAAATGCCCGGAAATGCCGATAAGCGTTCGTGCCCCGGACCACTTTACAACGCTTAGTGTCACCCATTCAGAAGGCGATCGAGCGCGCCTTTGCCGTCGGCGAACTCAACGAACGCAAACGCAATGCCCTCTATAAGTCATTGCTCTACCTTCTGATGGGCGAACCCTTCATTCTTCCCGACCTGCGCATCTTCTGTAAGGGGGCGAAGAAGGAACGCACCCTCGAAAAACTTTTCTTGTCCATGGGCACCACCGTTAAATTGCCCCAGGCGATCTACGCGCGCATTGCGGAGGCGGCTTCGTTAAATCAGGTAATGAAATCCTGGAACGTCGCCCGTAGCGACATCAGCCTCGTGAATCGCATCGTGCGAGCAGCGCAGATTGATCCCTACGACGAGCACCACCTTTTGTTACGCCGCCATTATTCGCCGGAAGATTTTGATTGGCTCGCGGAAGTCGAGCTAAAGAGCGAAAGCGTCGAGGTCGTGATCCAGAACCAGGCTTTAGAAGACATGTTGCTCGGCGTGTTTGAAACCTACCGCGTGCCCAAGTCTAAAAAGGAGCCCTTCTCGGAAGTGTTCGGACTGCTCCTCGGCATGGCCGCTACCACCCGAAGCGTGAAACGCGGTGAAGGCACGCACACCCGCCACTTCGTGCACGTGGAAAAGGCGGTACCCCAGATTCGCGCTAAGGCGAGCCCAAGCTCGGTCACCCCAAGTGCGCGCAGTCTCAACGCGTTAGTGGAAGCGGCGGATTCTTTATTTCCGCAATTAGAAATTATTGGCGACTACCACTCGCATCCTTACCGCAGCTTTTTGGAATTGAAACGGTTGCGGGGCTGGTCGGCGTCGCGTGAAGACGCGATTAGCTCGGCGTCCCTCTGTCGAGATCTACAGACTCGAAAGGATCGCCCGCACCACATGAAGGTGGCGCTCGTGATCGCGATTGCGGAAGGACGCGGCAACACGATGCCCGAGTCCGTCAAAGACAAGACCAATATC
The DNA here is from genome assembly GCA_043740655.1 of Pseudomonadota bacterium. Classification (GTDB taxonomy): domain Bacteria; phylum Bdellovibrionota; class FAC87; order UBA2466; family UBA2466; genus JBGSST01. Next base: position 10,842 of record JAYUBV010000619.1, read on the forward strand.
TACCACTTAAAGATGGCGGGCTGCCACGTGATGCTGTCTGCCTACCGCATCCTCTCTAACGGCGGCATGACCGCCGCCAACGTCACCCTGCGTCTGCCGTACCAGCAGCCGATGAAGCGCGTAGCCTAAGCGCGAACTCCACCCCGTCACTGCGGCGATCGGCGTAGGATGTCCTGGGCGAC
>JAYUBV010000620.1:0-3411 GCA_043740655.1 Pseudomonadota bacterium
GCTGCTGAGTGACGGGGAGACCCACGTCAAAGTCTCTTCTTCGGTCTTGGCCTACTTCCGCAAAGAACGTATTCCCGTTTTCGCCGTCGTGACCGGCACCAAACAGGGCGGCTCGATCAATATCGGCAACGACTCACCGTTCCGGGTGCCGTCGTCGCAGAGGGTAATCACCAAGGCCGATCCCGAAACGATGGAAGCCATTGCCCGCGGCACCGGCGGGGACGTGTTTCCCTCTGAACTCTCCACCGCCGATCATGCGGCCCAAAGAATTAGCCAAGCAATGGCGATGGGGCGCTTGAGCGCGACCTTCAAAGTCGAGCGCGAGTTCTACCCAGTGTTGCTGCTGCTGGCCCTTATCGCCCTGACGGTGGATCTGTTTTTTGGTCGCTGGCGCTCGGCGCTACGCCGCCATGTCGCCGGCACACTGCTGCTGCTAGCCTTCCTTTCCAACCCGGCCCAAGCCGAAAAGATTGAGAACAACCCAGAACGCCGCGCGGTCGAGGCCTACAACGAAGGGATCAAGCTCGTCGACCGGGACCTAAAGAAGGCGATGGAGCTAATGCAGGAAGGCGCCACGCTAACTAAGGACAAGACGCTAAAAAAGAAGGCATTGCTCGCGCTCGGCAACTCGTACTTAAAAATGATGGAGCCACAGCAGGCGTTGCAGAACTACCAGGCGGCGCGCGACCTACAGACCGGGCGCGAGAAATTTGAGACCGACATCAACGCCCGTCTCTCCGAAAATATGGAACTCGCCGTGGAGATGCACCAACAGATGGCCGCCATGGCGAAAGAAGAAAACGACAAACAGAAAAAGTCCAAGGGCGAGGACGAAGGCAAGCAGAAGAAAGATCCGAAAGGTCCGCAGCGCGATTACGACAACCAGCCCTTCTCCGGGGACGAGAAGGAAAAGATGTTCGATTTGATGGGCACCGAGGACCAGGGAATTCAGGCGCGGCTCATGCAGGAAAAAAGCAAGCGGGACGCTAAGAGCACATCGGGGAAACCATGGTGAGAAAGCTCACGGCCATTTCGCTGCTAACGCTACTGGGGGCCCCGGCGTACGCCGCGCGCTTTCAATTTAAGGCGGAGTTCAGCAAGCCCGAGATTTATCGAGGAGAAGCGGTCAACACAACCTTCCTGCTAATCGGTGAAGAAGACGCGGTGGACGTGGAGGTGGCACGGTTCCCCGAGTTTCGCGGCTACTGGTCGGAGAACATTACCCTCCGCCAAGGGCCCATTCCGCTCATCGCCGATTTTCCGGCCCGCCTGTTCCGGTCGGCCCTCATCGGCGCCTACCGCATCATTCCGATGATGCAGCGGCAGTCCCACGAGATGAATCCGATGAAGATCGTGGTGAAGTCGTTCATGGACCCAAACGGCGATGGCCGGCCGCAGGAGCTGGAGTGCGACATCGCGCCGCTCAAGATTTTACCCCTTCCCCCACTTCCGGCCGACATTCCGCCGACTGATTTCAATGGGGCGGTCGGCCACTTATCCGTGCGCGCCGACTCGAACGAGATTTTCTTTCAAAAGGATGAGCCCGCGCAGATCCGCATTTCGATCCAGGGGGACGGCAACTTCCCCGAGATGAACAACGTGAACCTGCCGCTGCCGAAAGAGATCGAGCTGCTCAGTAAGAAGGCGTACCAGTCCGGCGTCGCGCAGATGATGACCAAGACGTTCGAGTATACGGTCGTGCCGCACGCGGGCGAAAGTTTCGACCTGCCCGAATTTGGTTTCGCCTGGTTCGATCCGCAGCTGAAGCAGTACCAGCGACGGACCATCGGCCCGCTCCGATTTCGTTTCGAAGCCAAGCCGGCTATCGATCCCATTCTGGCGCTGGAGGCCGTAGAGCTGAAGGCCACCGATACCGAATGGTCGGAATACCGCGCGCTTGGCCGCACGCTTTGGTTCTGGGGGCTTCAGGCCGCGGGGCTCGCGTGGCTTGGCGTTCTCGCCGTGAAAGAGATCGCCCGCCGTCGCGCCTACCGCGAAAGCCTCACGCCGCGCTTTAGATGGAAGTCGAGCCTCGATGAGGTCCGCGAACTGTACCAATCCAGCCAGTGGGATCGCATGTTGGGTCGAGCCGACGAGCTAGCCTTTCAGTGGCTGAAGGAACTCGCGAAGTTACCGGCAGTTTGCGTGCGCCGCACCGACGCCGTTCGTCTGGCGCAAGGAAAAGTGGATCGCACCGCCATTGATTCGGCCTCTACGATCTTTGAAGCGCGCGAAAAGTTTGCCTTCCGCGGCATCCAACCTCCACCCGCCCCCACCGAAGCGGTGCTTAAAAGTCTGGAAGCCCTGTATGGGCTTGTGGCATGAACCAACGGGGGGCTGTCGGCTCCATTTGACTTTCTTAATCAATTCCATAAGATAAGGCGAAATTTCAACCGTCAAAAGTCTCTTTAGGAGTAGTAGTGGCACGCATAACTGTCGAAGATTGTTTAGAAAAAATCCCGAATCGCTTCGAGCTGATTCACGTCGCTTCTAAGCGCGTAAAGCAGATGGCTAAGGGTAGCAAATCGCTGATTACGGGCACGCACAACAAACCTGCGGTTTTGGCCCTCCGCGAAGTCGCGGCTGGCTACGTTCAAAAAGTAGAACCTACGGACGACGGCGACGCTAACGGTCAGCCGTAATCGGCGGTACTCCATTTTGAGTGGTACCCGCGTCTCGCTCGTTCTTTATATAAAAGGGGGGTCTCATGCGTAAGAGTCTTCACACCACGCTCGCCATGCTCGGCGTCTGCTTCGCCCTAATGGCTTGGTATTTCGGATACGAACGTAACTACAAGCTCGATAAAAATACCGCGGACGATAAGGCCAAGATTCTCATCACCCTGGAGAAGGACCAGATCCAGGAGATGGAGGTCGAACGGTTGGGGAATGCGCCCGCCGAAGGTACGGTTCCCGCGGCGGACTTCAAGCCCGTCTACGAGACGGTGAAGATGCGCAAGTCCGGTAGCGATTGGAACCTGTACGAGCCTCTGCAGGACAGCGCGGACGGCAACACCGTCTCGGGCATGCTGGGCACGCTGACCACCACGCGCCAGGAACGGGTCGTCGAAGAGAAGCCCAAAGATCTGAACGACTTTGGTTTGAAGTTCCCGCTGGTCAAGATTCGCATCCGCAAAGACGCCAGCGCCGCGGCCCAGGAAGTGTGGCTGGGTTCCAATACTCCGGTCGGCTTCAACTGCTATGCCAAAACGGCGGGCAGCGACACCGTCTACCGCGTTGCCCGTTCGTTGCGTTCGGGTTTCGAAAAGACGATGAAGGACCTACGCAACAAATCGATCCTAACCGTTCCGCGCCTCGACGTGGCGGAGGTAGAGATCAGTGCGGAAAAGGGTCGCGCCAGCCTGCTGATGCGCAAAGACCCGAAGAAGGACGAGTGGACGATCGCTCGCGA
>JAYUBV010000621.1:0-3409 GCA_043740655.1 Pseudomonadota bacterium
GGGGGATTGTCGGTGGCGGCCCATCCGGTTTGGACCCGCAAAGTAGAAAAGCAGACGTACCACATCTGGAATCGCCGCAAGGAATTAGAAAATTCCTTCGACGCGTGGGAGGTCGCGAGCGGTCCTTACATTTTCGACGAAGTCGCCAATACGAAGTTACCCAAGTTGGCTAGCAGCGACCTGCACGCTCCGAATCAAATGACGTCGTGGAAAACCGTGCTTGATTGCGAAAAGCATCCCGAGGCGATTCTGCGCGCGATTAAGCGGCAAGAAGTGAAGTTCATTTATTACGAAGAACCCAAGGAGAAAGCCTATGACCCTCGAGTCATCTCTCCCCTTGTTGCTCTGGGGACTGGCAGTCGGAACCACGGTGTGGGGAACCTGGTTCTCGCTTAAGCAGTTCACGAAGCTTCGGGTGGCGAATCCGCTGTACCCTCCGGTATCCATCCTAAAGCCCGCCAAAGGGGCCGAATCTGGCTTTGTCGAAAATAACGAAATATTCTTCAATCTCGATTATCCCTGCTACGAGCTCATCTATTCCGTCGCTGACTCGGGTGATCCGGTTATTCCCATTCTGGAAGGGCTGCGTAAGCAATACCCGATTTGCGATGCTCGGCTCATCATTGGCGACGAGCCCATCGGTCCCAATCCCAAGGTCAACAATCTGGTGCGATCCTACGCGCAGGCTAAGTACGATCTGCTACTCATTAGCGATAGCAACGTGCGGGTCGACGCCGACTACTTAAAGCGCATCGTGCCGCTGCACAAAACCGGCGTGGGGGTCGTCACCGCGGTGGTTGCGGGCGCTTACCCCCAAGGATTGGGCGGACGGCTGGAAGCCACGTACCTCAACAGTTTTTACGCGCGCTGGATGCAGATCTCCCAGGCGGTAGGGCACTCCTTCGTAGTCGGCAAGCAGATGTTGTTCCGACGTACCGATATGGATCGGTTCGGCGGAATCCAAAATCTGGGCCGGTACATCGCGGAAGACTACATGGCGGGGCAGGCGATGCGGCGGCTGGGGCTGAAAGTCGTCATCGCGGGAGAGCCAATTCGCCAGTACATCGGCAAACACACGCTAGCCGATTTTTGGAGCCGCCATTTACGCTGGGGACGTATTCGCAAGGCGCAGGCGCCGCTGGCTTTTGTATTCGAACCGCTCTTCTTTTCCACCGTCTCGGGCGTGATCGGCGCACTGGGGTTTAACGCCTGGCTCGGCATTCCCTTCGCGCTGGCGTTAGCGCTTCACTTGGGACTCTGGCTTTGCCTCGACCTCTTGCTTATGGCCCGCCTAGAACCGAAAATTACGTGGCGGTCGGCAGCGGGTGTGATCGGTAGCTGGTTCATTCGTGAGTCCCTCGCGATGCCGCTTTGGATCCATATGGCGTTAGGCAGTTCGGTTTATTGGCGCGGTACTCGTCTCAAAATCAGCAACGGCGGATTGGTAGAAATCTTAAGTGAACACATCGAACACGGATCACCCCTTCCTATGGGGTATGGCAACCAGCTCGCACCAGGTCGAAGGTAACAACGAACACAACGACTGGTGGCAGTGGGAAGCCCAAGGAAATATTGAAACGGGCGAGCGCTCGGGGCAGGCGTGCGATCACTGGAATCGGTTCGCTGAAGATCTGCGCCTCGCTAAGGATCTCGGCGCCAACTCCTACCGCTTCTCCATCGAGTGGTCGCGCATCGAGCCCGAAGAGGGCCAATGGAATATTGAAGCGCTGGAGTGGTACGAGCGGCTCATCGCCGAATGCGAAAGACTCGACCTCATGCCGATGGCCACGTTGCACCACTTCACGATTCCTCGCTGGCTCGCCGATAAGGGCGGTTTCCTATGGGAAAAGGCCGCCGGGCGCTTCGCCGGTTACACCCACAAGGTGGCCGAGCGTCTCGCCAAACGCGTGCCGTTCTGGTGCACGCTGAACGAACCCAACTCGTTAGTGATCGGCCAGTACCTGGGCTGTTTCATGCCGCCCGCGCGGTTCTCGCCCAAGTCGGTGTCGGACGCCTCGCGCAATATGCTGATCGCGCACGTGAAGGCCGCGGACATCTTACGTAAGCTAGGCGCTACGCGGGAAGGAAAGTGGGCCAACCTTCCGCTACGCGTGGGGGTGGCTCATAACGTCATTCGCTTTCTTCCCCGGCACCGTTGGAATCCTATAGAGCGCGCGCTTGCCAATCAGTTCCATAAATTTTTCAACCTAAGCTGGCCCGATGCCCTGATGGGGAAGAAACAACATTTCGGGGCGCTGGGATTGGTGCCGCAACCGCGGCAGGTGTGGGAAGCTCGAAAAAGGTGCTCCATCGATTTTCTGGGCATTAATTACTACATGAAGATTTACGTCTGCCTGGGGCCCCAGCGGGGCGAGGCCCAGTTCATCAAGTCGAAGCTGCCGCTCGGCATCGTATTCGCGCAGCCGGGGGATAAGGTTTCCGATCTCGGCTGGGCCGTTCACCCTCAGGGGCTGGAAGATCTCCTGGTCGAGATGCACGATCGCTACGAGGTTCCGCTCTACGTTACGGAGAACGGCTGCGCCGACGCTAAGGACACACTTCGAGCCGAGTACCTGAAGGGGCACGTGGCGGCGGTGGCCCGGGCGCGCCAGCGGGGGGCCTCGGTCGAGGGGTACCTACACTGGTCGTTGCTGGATAACTTCGAATGGGTGAAGGGGTTCGGGCCTCGGTTCGGGCTAATTGAGATCGATTATCCGACCCAACAAAGACGGGTGCGCCCTAGTGGGGAGACTTTCCGGGCCCTGGTCGAGGAAAGCCGTAAAAATCCCAACGGTTATCCGTCGGTGTAATGGGTGGTTTTTTCCCATGGAATTTGTTCCAGAACCGACGTGACGCAAAGCGCTATCTAGCGAATATTCCAAAACTATGGGATAAAGGCCGCGATGCAGCAGTTTCGCGTACTACCTACTTTGCCGAGTCTCTTGGTTAGCCCCGGTAAGCCTTTGATCCACCGCGATGTCAGCTGGCTGCAGTTCAACGAACGGGTGCTCGACGAAGCGCGGGAAGTGAGCGGTAACCCGCTGCTCGAGCGGCTGAAATTTCTCGCCATCACCGCCAGCAACCTCGACGAATTTTTTATGATTCGCTTCGCGGCTCTGTCCAAGAGTTTGCGCAACGCCACAAAACTTAAATCCTCCGACATGATCGAAGGAAAACGCCTGCGGAGCATTCACGACTCGCTGCTCGAAAATGTCGCGAAGTTCGGCGTGAAGCAGATCGAAGTTTTAGATGCGCTCCACGCGGAGCTGGCGGACGCCGGTATCGATCTCGTGCGCAACGCCGCCCACACTCCGGAGACGTTCCGCCTCGGTAAGAGCGTGTTCGAGACGCAGATTTTGTCAAAACTCTCGCCGCCGGAAACGTTCGAGCTGCCGAAGCTGGGGCTGCT
>JAYUBV010000622.1:0-3400 GCA_043740655.1 Pseudomonadota bacterium
GTGGCTCCGATTATCACGGCGCACCCGGAGAAAGGTTTCCCCGTGATTCGCTACAACGAGCCCCCGCGGGAGGGGGACGACAGTTTTATCAATCATCCGCGGCTTGCCTTTGACGGCGTTGCCGATGGTGAAACCTCGGAATTCCATCGTACCCTGCGGGAGGCGCTGTACGCCCCCGAGAATTTTTACGCCCACGCCTGGCAGACGGGGGACATCGTAATCTCCGATAACTACACGTTGCTACACGGACGGGAAGCGTTCACGAGCGGCTCCCCGCGCCACCTGCGGCGCGTGCACGTGCTGGGACAGCCGGCCCTTAACAATCCTCACCTGGTTTCGCATTCATGAAAACGCAGGACACCGACATCGTCATCGTGGGGGCCGGTCCGGTAGGCCTTATGTGCGCCTACCTGGGTCAGCTCTGCGGTTTGCGCACGGTGGTACTCGATAAATCCGCCGAGCCTTTACAGGTTGGCCGAGCGGATGCGCTGAACGCCCGCACTTTGCAGCTGCTAGAGATCGTGGGCCTGTTCGAACGCCTCTACCCGTTGGGGAAGACGTGCAACACGAGCTCCGTGTGGGCGAACGGTAAATTTGTTTCGCGCCAATCCGCGTGGTGGGAAGCTCTCGAGGGCTGCCTGCATAAGCACTTTCTGATGATCGGCCAGTCTTTCACCGAGCAGCTGATCGATGGAAAGCTCCGCGAGGTTGGCGCGCCGGTACGGCGCAACGCTGAGGTCTCGGATATTCAGTTGGCCGAGCAAGGATGCGTCACGACACTTGCGGACGGCCAGACCATTCGGTCGCGGTTCGTCATTGGGGCGGATGGCTCCCGATCTCTGGTGCGCGATCTCTTTAAAGTACGGTTCGAAGTGACGCGTCCGCAGATCGTATGGGCGGTAATCGATGGGGTCATCGACACCGACTTCCCGAAGGTGCCCGAAATTATCGTTTTCCAGGCGGATACGTCCGACGTGGCGTGGATTCCGCGTGAAGGAAACATCGACCGTTTCTACATTCGCATGGACACGAAGGATTTTACGGTCGAGCAGGCGATCGCCCGGATCAATCGCGCGATGCAGCCGCACACGTTACGTTTCAAAGATATCGTCTGGTTTTCCCATTTCTCCGTGAAAGAGTCAGTGGCCGAGAGCTTCATAATCGACGATCGCGTCTTCCTCGCCGGCGATGCTAGCCATATCCATTCGGTGAACGGGGGCATGGGGCTGAACACGGGGCTCGCCGATGCGTTCAACCTCATGTGGAAGATAAACCTGGTGATGAATTTCGGCGCGCCGAAACAGCTCCTACGCACCTACGAGGCGGAGCGCAAATCTGTGGCGATGGGCGTGATCGAGACCTCCGGCGAGCTCGTGCGTTCGACAAAGTATTCGAAAGAGGGAACCCACGCACAGGACTACGTCGAGATCGTACGGCGCCGCTCCGGTTACATTACCGGAATGGGCGTTCGCTACGGCGAGGAGGGGTTCGAAGGCACTCGGCTCTTCGACTTCGTGGTCAACGATGCGGACGGAGAGACGCGCATCTACTCCCGGCTCGACTACACGAAGTTCAGTTTGCTGGTCTTTGGCGATCTCGAAGTGGAGCTAAATCTGCCCCCGTACGTGAAGTTGATTCGAGTCCCTCCTCAAAAGAACGTCCCCTACGCCAACCAAGCCATCCTGGTGCGCCCGGACGGGTACATTGCGAAGGTTTCGGCGTTGGATGAAGTGACTCCGTCGTTCGCGACGTTGAGTTGGTCGTGAGTTTATGAGTTGGGCGGGCGAGGGTGTCGCTTCCCCCCACCCGGCCTGCCGGTAAGCGGTTGCCGCCTACCCGCAAGTCTCACCCTGAGGCCCACTATCCCGGTATTTGATTTTTATTCAAATTTGCGAAGTGAAAAACGGTTGCATCTTGCAACCACCTTGGGTAGCTGCAAGGGGTAATGGGAGAAACCAATTCGAATTCGCCGGCCGAGTTTCTGAGGGCGCGGCTGCTGGGAAGGATTTCGCAAAACCCCGCCTATTCCGTGCGCGCCTTCGCGCGCGATTTGAAGATTAGCCACTCCTACCTGAGCCAGATCCTCAATGAACGGAGGGGGCTGTCCTTTCGGCAGGCCCTGCTTTTGTCAGAGACGTTAGGATTGGACGAAGCGGATAAACGGCTTTTTATCCAACTTTTGCTCGAAAATCGCCGCCGGAAATTTCTACCCGAGAGCCGCGTTTTGCGTGTCGAGACGAAGTCGGTGGACACTACCTCCCTCGACATGGACCGGTTCCGTACGGTGAAGGAGTGGTACCACGGCGCGATCGCGGAGTTGACCATACTTAAAGGCTTTAAGTCCGATCACCGGTGGGTGGCCGGGCAGCTGGGCATCACTACCGTGCAGGCGAAGGCAGCGGTGGCTCGGCTCCGGCGGATCGGCGTCCTAGAAACCAAAGGGCGAAAGTGGGTTAAGACCCGGCGTCGGTTTCAATTCCCCACGACTGGCCTAGACAACGCGGTGAACGGCTTCCACCAGGCAATGCTGTGTAAGGCGCTGACTACTCTGGAAAAAAAGGCCCCCGCCGATTTCGAAGCACGGGACATTACCGGAATTACGGTCGCCATCGATCCGAAGCGGCTTCCGGAAGCCAGAAAGCGAATCGAAAAATTTCGAAACCGGCTGGCGGACTTTCTTTCTAAAGGGGAACCGTCCGAGGTGTACCAGCTCAACGTTCAGCTCTTTAACCTGACCAAGGGAAAAAATGCGCTTCATTAAAATTGGAATCATTTGTTTGACGGTGGTTCTCTGCCTTTCGGCTTGTGGAAAAAAAGTGTCGACGCCTCAAGCGGTCAACCCGGCGCCCGAAGCGGTCAAACCCGCTCCGAACGGTTGGGACGTCGGGGGTGGAGGTAGTGGCTATGCGGCGGAGTTTAAGGACATTGGCCGTACGGTCGTGCGCCGGTTAAAGGGGAAGGGCATTTCCGAGGTGGCGGGCATTACGGTGAAGGCGTTCGAGACCATGCTGGAAGCCGCGGTGGTCGAAACGACCGAAGCCCCGCTTAAGCAAGGGGAGGGGTCGGTCGATGCCCTCAATTTCCCTGCCCGAAAGTCTATCCGGCTAAGTCTCGTGAACTGGGCCCGGACGATGAGTTTCCCGGAAAAGCGGAGGCTGGTCATCCACGAGGTATTTGGGCTGATGGGGCGGGACGATAAGGGCTTTAAAAGTACGGACGAACTTCTCACCAAGCTCGGCCGCAATCCCGTCTACTTTAACAAATTCGAAATTCACGGCGAAGTGGCGAAGGTGCTGATCGGAAATATGTTCTGGCAATCCTTTGAGATAAAAACCGAGACGTTGCCGGCCTGGCACTCGATCGAATACAAGATTCCGCACGATTCCGAAAATCCGGAGAT
>JAYUBV010000623.1:0-3400 GCA_043740655.1 Pseudomonadota bacterium
GCAGGAGTTGCCAAGATCGCCAATCACCCATGCTGCTTTCGTTCAAACGCTTTATCGCCGCAGTGCTCAAGAATCCGCGCAGGGTTCTGCCCGCGATGACCGAGCACATTCCTTACGTCTTGGGCATCGTGGCGTGGAAAGCAAAACGGTTTTTCCTTGGTCAGGCGCGGGAAGTTTCTCCGGACACTCCCTTTTGTTCAAAACCCTTCGAGTGGCTCGAGGCGAAAAACGATGGCAACGCGTACCTCTGCTGTTCCGCGTGGTTACCCGTCTCGGTAGGAAATCTTCACCGCGAGGATCCGCAAACGGTTTGGACCTCGAAACTGGCGCGACAAATCCGCGAGTCCGTTTTGGACGGCAGCTACGCCTTCTGCTCCGCCAAACGATGCCCCGAGCTCATCGGCAAAGCACTGCCCGCCGCCAAGACGATTTCCGATCCGCGGCTCCAAGAAATTTTGCGCACGCGCGACACCGTGGTGGCCGAAGGGGCAAAGACCATCAATGCTAGCTACGATCGCACGTGCAACCTCGCGTGCCCCTCCTGCCGCACCGAGGTTTTGTCAGCGAATGAACCCGAACGGGTACGTGCGGAGGCATTGCAGAACCGACTCCTGCGCTGGAATCCCGAAGGCTTGCACACTCTCTACCTCACCGGCAGCGGCGATCCCTTCGCGAGTCCGCTCTTCCGCAAATTGCTGCTAAGCCTCGATCCGAGTGCCTACCCCAACTTGAGACTGAGGTTGCACACGAACGGGCTGCTGTTCACCCCCGAGCTGTGGAAAGGGATGGAACGGATCCACTCCATCATCGACACGATCGAGGTGTCGATCGACGCCGCCACCGATCCGACCTACCGCAAGCTCCGGCGTGGCGGTGAGATGGCGCTGCTTCGACAACGGCTCGAATTTCTTAAAGGGGTTCGCGGTGAAGGGCACGTTCGCACGCTCCTCTTTTCGTTCGTAGTACAGGCGGACAACTATGCGGAAATGCCAGAGTTCGTGGCACTAGGCGATCGTTACGGAGCCACCCACATTTACTTCAGCGGCCTCCTCAATTGGGGCACGTTCACCGCGAAGGAATATTCCGCGCGCGCGGTTCACCGCCCGCGTCATCCTCGCCACGACGAGTTCCTGCACGTGCTGAAGCACCCGAGCCTAGCCCGTCCCCACGTGACGTTGGGCATCCCGACGCCACATTGATTAACGCGGAATCGAACGAATGAGATCGATAAGGGGAGTCCGGTCCTGCACGCCGAACAACACTAGCTCCACGCGCCGATTCTTTTCCCAAGCCGACGCGATATGGCGTCCGTCTACCGGCCGCAATTTACCGTAGCCACGGGAATCCATTCGATTGTCCGCGATTCCATTGCGCACCATCAGCTTGCGAATCCAGGCCGCCCGGCGCTCTGACAGAGTTTGATTGTATTTTAAACTACCACGCTCGTCGGCGTGTCCCGATATCCGGGCCTTCTCCCAGTTCCACGAATTCTTCACGAGGTACTGAGCGAGCCGACCAAACTTCAATTGCGACTTCCGCGTCAACCAGGTCTTGCCGGTTACAAAATTAAGCGCCGTCGAATAAGTCGTAATGATGAGCGTGTTCTTCGACGCGGTCTCTACGCGAAATGCGCCGTCGTCGTAGACCTTGGTACGCGGGCCGTACTCGTCGGGCGCAATCGTGTTGACCGCCACTTCGGGTTCGCGAATCTCTTCGACCTGCACGGGAGCCGGACGAATGTACGTAACCGGTTCCGGCGTGGGGGCCGGAGGCGGGGCTTCACTCGCGCCTCCGAACAAACGACCGCCGATCTGAAACAGCACCTGCCCCATCCAGTGGGTACGGTCTGCAATATTTAAGTCCATGCCGCCTCGGGCACCGAAACGGTAACGCCACACTTCACTGCCCCACTCGTAGTTAATCTGGGGGCCAAGGTAGAAGGCGGTGCGCTGACTGGTCGCCAACGTTTCGCCGATGCCGACTTCCGTGGCGAACTGAAAATTCAGGAAGGGGCCGAACTGCCAGCCTTCGCCGAACGTGATACGTGGCGAAATTTCGAGGGAACCGTTCTTCGTTTCTACCGTCACGCGACTCGAGGTGGGTCCACCCTTTACCGAATCAAAACGGTAGCCGATGCCGATATCGAACACCCAGTCCGCAAACTCGAACGAGACCAACCCCTTGATTCCGGCATCGAGACCGAATTTATCGACCTCCTTTGGGACTCTCGTTGAGAGTCCGGCCACGCCCAAATCAATACCGCCGTAAAGATAGATATCGGCCTTCGCATTAAGGGAAAAAAGGAGAATCGTTAGCGTCCAAAAACGTAAGCTCATCATAAATTACTCCTGCTTAATACCCGTACCCGCCATTGCTATTCACGTAGAGGTGATCGACCAGGGGCTGTCCACCATTGCATTTGCGGCTCGGGTCCGATGCACTCCGAAAGTAAAACTGAATCCATTTCTCGCCGGCGGTGGAAAACGCCATGCCGAACGAATCGCTGAAAAATCGGATCTGCGCCTCGGCCCACGAGTGGCTCAGAATGATGTCGATGACCTGGAGGGGCTCGCCCGTGTTCGTATTGATCGTCCAGTAGATGCCCTGGTTGGTCCAGAAGGTTCCGCCTTCGCGCACCAGCTCACACTGCAACGGCTGCAAAGAATAAGGAGGGTAAGGGTTCCCCGTTCCGGTGCTAGTTCCGGTGCTAGTGCCGGTCCCCGATTCTATTCCCGTGCCGGTGCCGGTGCTAGTTCCGGTACTCGTACCCGTATCGATGGGAACGTTCGTCGTGTTGCCACCGGGAATCGTGTAATTGGGGGTCGACGGAGGAACCTGAGTGTACGGCGTTTGCTGCGTACTCGGCGTCCCCGTGGACTGAGTGAGCTCGTTCGCCGTTTGGACACGTGTCGAACAAGCGGTTAGCACCAGCGAAACCAGTAACGCCGCCCGCGCGATGGCTAAGTTTCCGAATCCATTCTTCGAAGTCCGCGAATACTTCATGTGATCTACCGCCTTAAAAAAATCTTTTCAGATTGATTGGCGATGAGTGGAGCAAGGGCGATGCCGAGAAAGGGCCAAGGGGGATGAATTCAGGGAGTAGACGGAGGGGAGTCTTCGGTTCCGACGGGCTGCCGTCCCGATTCGATCGAGTCGAGTAGCTCGGGCTTAGCGGGCGCGGTCCGCGGGGCCACGGCGGGGGCACCAAGCGGGGATACGCCGGGCGGCGGGCCCGTGGGACGCTCGGGCGCGGCCGGCATCGCCACGCCGGTATGCAGGTATCGCGACAGCGGTAACGTCCACCACTGCCCGGCGTACTGCGAAGTCGGCAACGCTTCGGAAAGCTGCTGCGAAATCTCGGGGGCTTGCTCCTTTACCCTCGGCATCGACCAAACGCGCG
>JAYUBV010000624.1:0-10959 GCA_043740655.1 Pseudomonadota bacterium
GACAATCCCTATCGCATTCTGGCCGAACTAGAGTTTGCGGATCCTAACGGAGAAATTCAGACGCAGTCGACGTCCCAGGTCGTCTATCCTTCAAGCGCACTAGTCGGCGTAAAGGCTGATTCGTGGGTGGCGTCGAAGGATCAGTTAAAAATTTCCGTCGCGGTGGCCAATATCGATGGCAAACCGATCGCTAATCGGAAGGTCGAGGTCGTGCTGTACGAGAAGAAGACTTACTCGCACCGCAAACGGTTAGTGGGCGGGTACTACGCTTACGAGAGCACCGAGGAGATCAAAAAAGTGGGCAGCTTTTGCGACGGTGAGACCAACGTGCGTGGCATTTTGATTTGCGAAGCTAAGCCGCCGCAGTCTGGAAATTTAATTGCGCAGGCGGTGGTAATGGATAGCAAAGGCAATCAGTCCGTTGCCCATACGGACGTGTGGGTGCCCGGGGCGGAGGAGTGGTGGTTCCCGGTCAGCGATAACGATCGCATGGACCTAATTCCGGAACGCAAACGGTACGAGCCGGGCGAGAAGGCGAAGATTCAGGTACGTAGCCCATTCCGCGAGGCGACTCTCCTCGTGACGGTCGAGCGCGAAGGCATTCTCGAAAGTTTCGTGCAGAAGGTGAGCGGTAAGGCGCCGGTAATTGAAGTGCCGCTGAGCAATCGGTATGCGCCCAACGCGTTCATCTCGGTGCTGGCGGTGCGCGGACGCAGCGGTGAGTCGCAGCCGACCGCACTCGTCGATCTCGGTAAGCCTGCCTACAAACTCGGGATCACGCAGGTCGACGTGGGCTGGGGCAGCCACGAACTAAAGGTGACGGTGACAACGCCCAAGCCCGTGTTCCGCGTGCGCGAGAAGGTGCCCGTCGAGGTTACGGTGCAGGACCCGGCCGGTCGGGCGATGAAGAATGCCGACGTGACGCTTGCCGTGGTGGACGAGGGGCTGCTGAGCCTGATGCCCAACGACACGTGGGATCTACTGACGCACATGATGAGCCGCCGACCCTACGAGGTCGAAAACTCGACCGCGTCGATGCACGTGATCGGCAAACGGCACTTTGGCCTAAAGGCGCTGCCCGCGGGCGGCGGTGGCGGCAATCAGCCGACGCGCGAGCTGTTCGATACGTTGCTGTACTGGAGGGCGAGTATCAAGACCGACGCTAAGGGGAAGGCGATCATACAGGTGCCGCTCAACGATTCGCTGACGAGTTTCCGCATCGTTGCCATCGCGGCGGCGGACGTGGATAAATTTGGTACGGGCAAGACGAACGTACGCACGCACCAGGACTTGATGCTGTTCTCCGGGGTGTCGCCGCTGGCCCGTGAGGGGGACAATACCGAAGCACTGCTGACAGTGCGCAATGCGAGCGAGGGGCCGCTGACGGTGAATGCCTCCGTTTCGGTCGAGGGACTTCGGGACAAACTCGCCGCCAAGAAGGCGACGCTGAAAGGGGGGGAATCAAAGATCTTCACCTGGCCGATTGTGGTTCCGCAGGGCGTGGAGCGACTTGCGTATACGTTCGACGCCACGACGTCGTCAAAGGCGAAGGATCGCGTGAAGTTTACGCAGAAAGTGTCGCCGGCGGTGCCCGTGCGCGTACTGCAGGCCAACCTCTCCCAGGTGGATAAACCGGTGGAAGTGCCGGTGGAGATACCCAAGGGCGCGATTCCCGGACGCGGCGGCATTCGCGTGGACCTGCGACCGACGTTGCTAGCCGGGGCCGAATCCATTCGCAGCTACATGAAGGAGTATCCGTACTCGTGCATGGAGCAAGAAGTATCGCGCGCGGTGGCGCTGCGGGATTTAAAGAAATGGAAAGCGGTCGTCCGGACAATGCCGATGCACCTGGACGGGCAAGGTTTTCTCAAATACTTCCCCACCATGCGGGAGGGGAGCGAGGTGCTAACGGCGTACGTGCTGGCCATTGCGCACGAGGCGGGCTGGGAAATTCCGCCGAACGTGCAGGGGCCAATGGTTTCAGCGTTACAATCGTTTGTGTCCGGAACGGTTGGCCGCGGCGTCAACTCTCCGGCGCCCGATCTGGTAATGCGCAAGATTACCGTACTCGAGGCACTAAGCCGCGTGCCCGATGCCTACAATGCTCGCTACGAGAAGACGGTGGAGTACTCACCGAACCTGTGGCCGACGTCGTCGCTAATCGAGTGGCGCAACCTGCTATCCCGCATCGACTTTCCCGAGAAGGCGGCGCAGTGGAAAGAGGTGAACACGATTCTCCGTTCGCGGATGAATACGCAGGGCACGTCGCTTGCGTTTTCTACCGAAGCGTCGGATCGGTTGTGGTGGCTGATGGCCTCTATCGATACCAACGCCGTTCGCGCGGTGCTGGCCTTGGCCGACGACGCCGAGTGGAAGGAAGAGATGCCGCGAATTATGCGCGGGGCGATTGCCCGTCAGCTACGCGGTCACTGGGATCTGACCTTGGCCAATGCGTGGGGCGTGCTGGCGCTGGAGAAGTTCGCGAAGAAATTCGAAGCGGGGGAAATCACCGGCCGCACTCAGGTTGTCCTGGCGGACCAGTCAAAGTCGAAAGAGTGGATGAATGGGAACGCCGAGACTCCACCGCTGATGCTGGCGTGGCCTTTAGCTAAGGGCATGCTCGCGATGAGGCACACGGGCGGCGGAAAACCGTGGGCGATATTCCAGTCCATGGCGGCGATTCCGTTAAAGGAACCACTGGCCGCGGGTTTCCGTATCGAGAAAACGATTACGGCGGTCGATCGCAAGGATAAGGGCAAGTGGAACGTGGGGGACGTGATTCGCGTTACCGTGAAGGTTAGATCCGATGCTGACCAAACCTGGGTGGTGGTGAACGATCCGATTCCCGCCGGCGCGAGCTTGCTCGGCGGCGGACTGGGCAATACCTCGGCGCTTTTAACTAAGGACGAAAAGGCGAAGGGCTGGGCGTGGCCCGCCTTCACCGAGCGTTCGTACGAAGGCATGCGATCGTATTACGAGTGGGTCGACCGGGGCGAGTTTTCGACTGAGTACACCTTTCGTTTAAATCAGGCGGGTAAATTCAGTCTGCCGCCGACGCGCGTTGAGGCGATGTACCGTCCCGAAGCGTTCGGCGAATTGCCGAACGGGGACTGGGAGATCGTGAGGTAGGTGTCGTGTTGAAATGGATTTCCAAAGCAATTTGGCTCGGGCTTTGGTGGGGGGCGGTGCCGTTAGTCGCGGCGCCGTCCTTTTCTGAAGTGAAGCAGCGATACCAGATCTCCGAAGCCACGTTGCTCGATGCGGAAGGCGTAGTCCTACAGAAGACACGCGTGAATTTGGCGTCGCGTCAGTTTGAGTGGGTTCCGCTTGCCGACATTTCGCCCTCGCTAAAAAGTGCGGTGCTATTTTTAGAAGATCGGCGCTTTACCGCCCACGGCGGAGTGGACTACCGCGCGCTGTTGCGGGCGGCGTGGGACCAGCGTCCGTGGTACCGCGGCGCCAAGCGTGGGGCTAGCACGGTGACGATGCAGCTTACGGGCCTTTTGAATCCTTCGCTCGACGGGAAGCGGGGGCGGCGCAGCGGGTGGCAGAAGCTGACGCAGATTCGCGACGCGAAGGACTTGGAGAAGACGTGGACGAAGGATCAAGTTTTTGAGGCGTATCTCAATTTGGTTTCGTTTCACGGCGATAAGCGGGGACTGAGGGCAGCGAGCCGCTTATTGCTGGGAAAGGATCCGCACGGGCTGACCGAAGCGGAAGCGATGGTGCTGGCGAGCCGTATTCAATCCCCCGCCCGTCAACGGACGTCACGCGAAGCGCGGGTCTGTTCCCTCTATCGCCAATGGAAAAAGGTTAAGGAGTGCGAGCCGGTGAAGGCGACCCTCACGTCGTCGTGGGGACGATCGTCCGCGCCGCCCGCCTCGCCGGGGCTGGCGTACCACCTTTTGATGAAGCTAAAGCCGCGCGAAGCCCGACCCGTGCGCACGACGCTCGACCGATCGTTGCAGGAGCGGGCGCTCGATAGCCTGCGCGATCACGTAACCGCGCTGAACGGGAAGAACGTGAAGGACGGGGCGGTGCTCGTAATCGAAAATGAGACCGGCTTCGTGCGAGCCTACGTCGGGAATGTCGGCGATGGCTCAAGTGCTAAGTACGTGGACGCCATCGTAGCGCCGCGCCAGGCGGGCTCGACGCTAAAGCCCTTCGTTTACGCCGCCGCGTTCGAGAAGGGGATAATCAAACCCGAAACGCTACTGGAAGACACTCCGGCGGAGATCGCAGTAGACGGTGGCCGTGGCGTCTACCGTCCGCAGAACTACGACAATAAATTTCGCGGGTGGGTCAGTGCCCGGAATGCCTTGGCGTCCTCATTGAATGTGCCAGCGTTGAAGGTATTTTTGATGGTGGGCGGAGAAACGGTGGTCCACCGAATGCAGAAGCTGGGCTTCACCAATCTGCGCGAGGCGCAGGACTACGGGCCGTCGTTGGCGCTGGGCACCGCGGACATTTCGCTCTGGGAGCTAACCAACGCGTACCGGGCGCTGGCGAACGGTGGACTGAGTAGCGACGCCACGGTTTTGGCGGAGGCGTCCGGTCCCGCGCGGGAACCGGTGCGGGTGTTTACGGCGGAGGCCGTGGCGACGGTGTCATCGATCCTATCCGACCGTTCGGCGCGCGCCATGACGTTTGGGCTAGAGAGTTCATTGTCGACGCGGTCGTGGACCGCGGTGAAGACCGGCACCAGTAAGGACATGCGCGACAATTGGTGCGTGGGGTACGGAAAGAAATTCACCGTCGGCGTGTGGGTGGGTAATCTTAGCGGCGAGCCAATGTGGAACGTCTCCGGCATCTCGGGCGCGGCGCCGGTTTGGGCGGCATTGATGAACGAGCTAGAGGCGGGGGGAAAGGCGAAGTCCAAGATCCCCGAGGCCCCCCCGGCGGAAGACGCGGTCCCCTTGCCACAAAGGCGAGTCGCCCGCATTCTTTACCCTACGGAAGGCATGATCGTGGCACTGGACCCGGACATTCCGCACGATCATCAGCGGATCTTTTTTGAAACCGAGGCCAAGGCCTCGGGTGACCGTTTAGTCCTACACGGCGAACCAGAACCGCGCGACGTCCTGGATGAGGGGTGGACCCCGCGTAGCGGCGTATACGAAGTGGTGCTACAGGGGAAAGACGGAAAACCGAAAGACCGCGTGGCTTTCGAAGTGCGCGGGCGTGTGCACGGTCTTTAACGCGCCCCGCTTTACCGGGATAAAAAAGTGCCTCCATCCCACTCGAGCAGTTACAATAGTGGGCAAATACCCCGTCGCTTTCTTTAGCAAGCGCTTCCGAGGAGGAAATAGAATGGCTTCCACCGATCAAACGAACTCGGGCGAACTCAAACGCGCGAGGACGGACCTGCTCATCATTAGCGTGCTGTCGCTGTTCCTGGAGCTGGCCTGTATTCGCTGGTTTTCTTCCCACGTCGTTTCCCTCACATTTTTTACCAACGTGATTTTGCTGGCGAGTTTTTTGGGTATGTCGCTAGGCTGCTTAGCGGCGCGGCGAAACACCTCCTTCATAAACTACACGCCGGCCTTAATCCTGTTGGGCATGCTGTGTTCGCTTGTGCTTCCCCGGTTGGGAAAGTACGTCACGGTGAACGTACTGTCGGCGCAGTTTATTTTCTTCGGCACCCAGCAGGAGGCCGTCGACCCCAGTAAATTTCCCATCTCCGTCGAAGTGCTTGGTTCCTTTTTCTTTGCCCTCTTGGCTTTGGCTTTTGTGGGGATCGGACAGGAAGTGGGGCGCACGCTAAACAACCTTACGGACCGGTTGCAGGCCTACTCCATCAATATTTTGGGAAGCATCTTCGGCATCGTGCTGCTATCCCTTTGCTCCTGGGCCCAGCTCTCTCCGCTTTGGTGGTTTTCGCTCTCGGGTTTGATGGCGGGCGTCTATTTTTGGCGCCGGTACGGGAAGTTGCAAAACGCGCTGAGCCGCCAGGCGGCGTTCTACATCGCCTTGTTAATATTGCCGCTTCTCTCCATCGCCTCGAATTTGAATGCGGTGTGGATGTCGGGTAACCACGAGTTTTACTGGTCTCCCTATTACCGCATCACGTACTCCAAAGAGCCCGAACGAGCGATCGGCGTGAATCTAATTACCCACCAGGAAATGGTCGGTTTGAATAGGCCGTACGTGGCCTACGCTCTGCCGCACATGATCAATCGCGATGCCGGCGGCCAGACCTTTAAGGACGTGCTGATCATCGGTGCCGGATCCGGCAACGATGTAGCGCGAGCGCTGCAATGGGGTGCTACACACGTCGATGCGGTTGAAATCGATCCGGTGATCTACCGGTTGGGGCGCGAGCACCATCCGGATTCTCCGTACAACGATCCCCGCGTTAGCATCCATTTGGATGACGGCCGTAATTTTCTACGCTCGACCACGCGCAAATACGACCTGGTCATTTTTGCGTTGCTCGATTCTTTAATGCTGCATAGCGGGTACAGTAGCATTCGGCTGGAGAGCTACCTTTTCACCCTCGAAGCGTTTAGCGATGTGAAATCGCATCTTAAGCCGGACGGCATTTTTGCGATGTATAACTACTTCCGCAAGGGGTGGCTGGTGAATCGGATTGAGCACGGTGCCGGTACGGTGTTTGAGAAACAGCCGTTGGTGTTTACGTTGCCGTACATTCCTTCGGTCGACGCGGACTTAACGTCCGGCGGCTACACCTTCGTGATGGTAGGCAACACGGACCACATCAAGAAGACATTCTCGGAGACTCCTAACTATCATCTCAGCAGCGTACAGCCGCCCACTCCAAATTCCCCCAATGGATTTTTGCCGAATCGAGAAATCGCCAGTGAGGCAGGTCCCCTCACGATTGGGCTCACTAAGGTAGTTCCTTTGGAAACGCCGCTGCGTTCCGCCACGGACAATTGGCCGTTTCTCTATTTGCGGAGCCCCGAGCTACCGGGAATGACGATGCGCGGAATGATGATTATGGGGACTATTTCTCTTATCCTTATTTTCCTGTTCGTTCCGCGGGGCGCGGGGAGTACACCGCAATGGTCAAATTTGGCCACCATGTTTTTCTTGGGGGCGGGCTTCATGTTGATGGAATCCAAATCGGTAGCCCACATGGCGCTTTTGTTCGGCAGCACGTGGATTGTAAATTCCATCGTATTTTTTGCCGTATTGGTCATGATTTTCGCCGGCAATATGTTCCTGATGAAATTTAAACCGACGAAAAAATGGCCGTTCTACGTTGGGATACTGGCTTCGCTTGGACTGCACTGGGCCGTACCGTTGGGAACCTTCCTAGGAATGCCCCGTGAGGTGCAGATTCTTCTCTCGTGCCTGCTTGTGTTTACCCCCATTTTCTTTGCGGCATTGATCTTCGGGATGGCCTTCAGGGAGAGCAAGGATTCGGATTTGGCGTTGGGTGCCAATATCGCCGGGGCCGTAGTCGGCGGTTTGTTGGAAAACCTGACGCTCCTGCTCGGGTTTCAAAATATTCTCCTGGTGGCGATTGCGTTTTACCTGCTCTCGTTGGTGGCGCCGTTAGCTTTCAAAAAGATGGACACCCGCCTGGCCTAAGCGGTGCCCGTTGCCACAACGGTGAGCAGCCCGCATTATCAAACGGCGTGGATTTTGACGACTTTAACGAATACAAGCCGGTCCCGTTAGTCCCCTGGAAGGGGCGCGGGGCGACGGGCAATCCGAAAAATCGTTTCGAGGCGTTAGCGCGGGCCCCCATCGCGGAAGATCCCGAGGTGGAGAACCTAAAGCCCAAAACCGAAATCTACCTCGATAACAGTAAGAGCATTCTCGCTAAGAACCACAGCCCCGATCTGGGTTTCGACTATGGGCTGAATCCTTACCGCGGTTGCGAGCACGGATGTGCCTACTGCTACGCGCGTCCGACCCACGAGTACCTTGGCTTTTCCGCCGGACTGGATTTTGAGACGAAGATCGTGGTCAAAGAGAACGCCCCGGAACTATTGCGGGCGCAGTTCTCAAAAAAGAGTTACGAACCGAAACTGGTGATGCTGTCGGGCGTGACCGACTGTTACCAGCCGCTGGAGCGGAAGCTGCAGCTGACGCGGCAGTGCCTCGAGGTTTTTTCGGAATATCGCCATCCGGTGAGCGTAATCACCAAGAACGCGCTAGTGGCGCGCGACAAGGATATCTTGGGCGAGCTGGCGTTTTGGAATGCGGTCAGCGTGACGGTTTCGATCACGACGCTGGACGACGATTTGTGCGGTAAGCTCGAACCCCGCACGTCGCGTCCGCGCGCGCGATTACAAGCGATCGAAGAGTTAGCTAGGGCGGGTGTCCCCGTTGGCGTGAACATCGCCCCGATTATTCCCGCGTTAAACGATCGGGAGATTCCCGTTGTACTCAAAGCGGCGAAAGACGCGGGGGCTACGTTCGCTGGCTTCACGATGCTGCGGCTGCCGTGGAATCTGAAGGAACAGTTCGCCGACTGGCTCGAGGTCCATTTCCCCGAACGCGCCAGCCACGTATTGCACTTAATCCGAGACGTGCGCGGCGGAAAATTGAACGTTAGCGAGTTCGGCAACCGGATGAAGGGACAGGGCCCCTTCGCGCGGCAGCTCGGCCAACTGTTCAAATTGCACGCGCGCAAAGTGGGGCTATCCACCGACTGGCCCGAGCTGTCCTGCGATTCCTTCAAGCGGCTGTCGCTGAATCAGCCCGAACTATTTTAGTGGGTGGATTGCCGGCGGCTAGTTTGGCCGAACGTGTGCCGCACCACCATCGGGGCAAAAAATGCTTAAAACGATGAATTCACCGGATAACCGCATTCGGTTCCCTTTACTGTTCCGGTAACCGTAAATGCGGGAGACGTCCCGCTCGTGTGGGATGTCTGGGTAAAATTCAGGACACACGCCGCAATATTCAGACCACCACCGACTATGCTCATCGTTCCCGTAATGGGATAAGTTCCGGTTAGATCGTAAGTAATTATCGGAGTGACGGTTCCGGAAATCGTAATCGTCCCACCAAACGTGCCCGCCGCGGCGATATTCCCGCCGATGAGATAGGATGAGCCATCGGAGGCAGTGGCCTGGCAACTCGAAAACGTCACCGAAAAAGTTATGTTTATATTGATGGTCACAATGGTCGGACTGCCACCGCTGCTAACCGGGGTACCGGTTGCATCGCCGGTGACGGAAGCGGAGCCGCCCCCGGGACAGGCCACGGAGCCAGAAAAACGACTGGATGGAAATTCATGAGAAGAAATATGACGTTGCTCGAGTGCCTGAAAGAGCCGACTGGTCTTTATGCCTTTCACGGCTAGGGAATTGATCAGCCCAAGAACTGTGGCATTTTGCGTTGGGGTCAACGCCGCACTTGCCCCCGTGCTGGCCCCATTGGACAACCCTTTGCCGCAACTAAGAATGGTTATCGACGACAACGCCACCAAGAATAACAGGACGGTTTCCAAACGACGCATAGGCATTCCCTTTTTGAAACTACATGGTTAGGCCGACTCCGATTTTCAACTCGTGAGCCATGGCGGAAGGAACAAAAAATCCCGAATAACCAATGAAAATTCGGTCAAGCGCGGAAAAAAGCTTCTGTTCAAATTTCCATGCGGCAATGACGCTAGCCAGGGGTTTGGTGGCGCCCCCTGAAAACCAACTCTGGGCTCCCCCTCCAAATTCAAGTTCAATCGGCTTGAATCCCGAATAAGCAAATAGGATTTGGTACTCAGTCGCCAGAAAATTCTTTGCGGTGCCCTTAAGGTAAGTAATCCCAAAATCCCCTCGTACCGCCCACTGAGAATTGAAATGGTAGGTGGGGCGCCAGGCAAGCTCCGCAGAAAGACTGTTTCCACCGGACTGCAGCACCGTGATCTGGTTAATATCAAACGCAAGCCAGTTCCAGGACGAATCGCGGGCAGTGCGGTCAGGCGCGCCGGTTGTCGAAACGGCGGAGGGGCGTCGGAGAGCCGGTCGCCCTGCCGCGATGGTTTCGTCACCATTAGCCTGTGAGGTAATGCAAAAAAAAATAAGAGCGCTCAGCAAAGCAATGAGGGGTTGTTTCATGACGGATGCCTCCATGTATGGGGCGCCGCACCTTCCGCCCGACAATTTCGCGTCAACGTTTGGGACCGGCTTAAGATTATAAGGCCGTTACTCTTTTTGTAGAAGCAACAATTTTTTAGCGGTTTAGAATTCCCGCCACAGCACGCCGGACGCTAGCTTCGGGAAGAAGAAGGTCGACTTCTGCGGCATGCACTTTCCGTCGTCGGCCACGTTGAGCACGTGCTCCACTTTGGGCGGAGCGTGGAAGATGATCGCCTGCGCCTGTCCACGTTTTTCCCACAGCGGATCGATGTCTTTGCCGTAGGTCACGAGTTCTCGTCGGTTCTCTTCGGTAACGCCGATGACCGGCATCAGCTTGCGATCCGACCAGGTGACGGAAACTGCGGTGAGCGCCGGTCCCCATTCTGCCTCTTCGGCCTGACCGCGCTTGGGGGCCACTACGTAGAGGTCGCCCAGAAAGTACAACCCGAACGCCGGTGATACGACCGGCTTGGACAAAAACTTTTTCATCTCGGAGACCGACGTGCGGTGCAGATCGAAGGAGGCTTCCAACGTCTGCGACGTCAGGCTCTCCACGTTTAATCCCGAAATGTAACGATGGGTCGGCAACACGAGCAAAGCGGGATCCGACGCGTTGGCGATGGCGAACATCGTCCAGGCCTCGGGCTTGTCGAGCTTCCCCAGCGAACCCGTTTCGCGGGCCAGCTGCAGCGCGCTTTCGTAACGGTGGTGTCCGTCGACGAGGTAAATCGAACGCGAGGTGAAAAATTGCGTGATATCGTTGTTGAAGATGGCCGGAACCTGCCACAGGGCATGTTGAACGCCATCGTCCGTCTTCGTCTCGAACAACGGAGCCGCGAACGCGATCTTCTCGTACATCGTGGACAGCACCGCTTCGGGATCGCGGACCATGCCGAAGATCGGG
>JAYUBV010000625.1:0-3395 GCA_043740655.1 Pseudomonadota bacterium
GGTAGATCCGATTTGATCACCCGCGCATGCTGACGTACGTGTTCGGCCCACGATTCGACGAGGAACACTTCAAAGAAACGTTCCGGCCTGGCGACGTCGTGGAAGAGTTCCCACCGGATGGCGCCGTCGCGTCGCCGGATTACTTTGATCTCTTTCATGGCCGCGCGAAACTCGTTCGCCCGTTCGGGATCGATATCATAATCGACGGTGACCAGCACCGGACCGTCTTCGGGATCGAGGGGGCTCGCGGTCTTCGGCTCCTGCCATTCGGAAACCATCGTGATGTCTAGGTCTACCAACCGCTGCAGTGGCCACTTATAAACCGTGAGCAATCCCGCAACTAGCCCCAGCCCCGCAATCGCTAGCGCACCGGCATCGGAAATACTGCCGGCCAGGCTACCCCAAAAGAAACTTCCCGCGGCGATTCCGCCTTGCGAAACGAGCACGTAGAGGCTCAGCGCGCGGGCCTGAACCCAGAGCGGTGCCGCCGACTGCGTGGCCACATTCACGCCGACCATCGTGATTAGCCACCCGAAGCCGCCGATGACGAGGGCGATGCACACGATCGGAAACGAAGAAGAAAACGCCACGACCAACGTGGCGAAGGCAAAGGCCCCTCCCGCTACCATCAAACGCGTGTCGATGGAGACCGTGCGGGTGAGACGCGGCAGGATCCACGCCCCGATCAAAGACCCAATGCCCAGGCAACCCACCAGCGTTCCGTAACCCGCAGCTCCCAGCGCGAGGCGACCGCGGGCCACCACCGGAAGCAGCGCCCACAGTGCGCTGGCGCAGAAAACGAAAGCGCCGGTGCGGATCAAAATCGAACGGAGTACGGGCGAATGCTTGGCGTAACGCATTCCCGATCGCATCGCGCTGAAAACGTGTTCCGAAGGGGTGTGGCGTTCGGGGGGCACCCGTTTCCAACGAAAGGTTACCCAGATGGTACCGATGAACGAAATCGCATTGAGGATGAACGTGCCCGCGATGCCTAACGTGGAGATGGCAAGTCCGCCCAATCCGGGTCCGACGACGCGGGCGATGTTGTAACCGACTCCGCTCAGCGCCACAGCTTTAGGCAGCTCGTCCCGTCCCGTGATTTCGGGGACCGAGGATTGATAGGCAGGCGCGTACACGCAGTTCCCCATGCCAAGGGCAAAGGTCATTAGGAGCAGCGATGCCGGCGTAGTCGACCCCATCAGCGTCATCCAGCCTAGGACTCCGGCGGCGACCGCCATCCAGCCCAGGGCTAACACCATCAAACGGCGGCGATCCATTAGATCGGCCAAGGCGCCGGCGGGTAACGACATTAAGAAAAAGGGGAGGCTCGAGGCGGCCTGCATCAGCGCGACCAGTAACGCCGAGTCCGTGAGGTTGCCCATCAGCCAGACGCCGCCCACGTTCTGCATCCACGTGCCGATATTGGAAACCACGGCCGCTATCCACAAGGCGCGGAACAAGGGCTGGCGAAGCGGGCTGAATGGGCTATCGGAAGGTGTGGCGGCGGCGGTCACCCTTTCGTAATAACATGCGGTAAGATCGTATGAAATGCCCCCCCTGAACTACTACCGCCTGTTGGGTGTCGCGCGCGCGTCGAAGGCCCCCGAGATTCGGAAAGCCTACCGGGCTTTGGTCCTGCAGTACCATCCCGACCGGAACCCCGGAAATAAAGCGGCCGAAGAGCAGTTCAAGGCCATCAATGAGGCATACCGCAACCTTTCGGACTCCAAACTGCGGCTTAAGTACGATCTAATGACCGCGAATGAAGAGATGCCGCGGGTGGCGTATACCGCGCCTTCCGCGCAGGCCGCCGCCGCGGCCCGTCCGGCCCCCGCCCCCGAGCCGGTCCGTCCGACTCCGCGCCCTAAAGAAAAGGGGCTAAAGACTTACCTCGATTACCAGAATGAATTGAACGAACTCGATCCATGGGACGGCGTTTTGGGGATCGTTTTCGGTTCCAGCGCCACGCTGGTGGCCCACGCGTACTTACGCCCCGAAGATCGGCGACCGGAGTTCGTGATCCTCTTCATCTGGGCGTTGTTGCCGTTTCTCGTGGGGCCGCCGGGCTTTTTCATTGGCCGTAAAATTCAGACATTTTTTGAAGATTCCATGGATCTAGAAGAAAGGGGCAGCTGGTGGATGATTTCGCTCATCAAGACCTTGCCGTTGCTCTTCGCGCTAGCGTTTTGCTGCGGCATTCTCGTTAGCTCGCAGTTCTTTCGCGCCGGAGTGTTCACCTGGCGGGTGCTACCGGCCGCGATCGCGGCGGGGCTGGCCGCCGTTGGCGCTAGCGGCGTCGGGCGCGCATTCGTTATCGTTTCGATTTCGCGGTTCGGAAAAATATTGGGGGCCTCGGTCGGCGCGCTGGCCGGATCCGTAGGTGGTCTGGTCGTGGGGTTAATCCTCGCGTTACTATCGGCGGGTCGTAGTTTCGATATTCTCTTCTTCGAAGGATTCTTTAGCGCCGGAGTAGGCGGGGCGATCGGCGGCGCGATAGCGAGCTTCATCGGTTCGTTCCGCGAGTTCAAGCAGGACGACTTTTAGCCCGTCTCTACGATGTCGGGCTCGTCATTGCGAAGCCTCGCAGAGGCCCGGGCAAACGCCAGGCGAATCTCGTGGATGAGATCCAAAGCGTCGGTCCTCATTCCTCGGGGTTGCTTCGCTTGGCTCGCAATGACAAACCTACCCGTGTCCGCCCATTAGGAACGGTTGTCCGTCATTTACCGGGCGGTAGCGAACGTTGCTAAAGAACTTGAACACGAGATCTTTCAGCTCGTCCACGTCGTGCGTCTCGAAAATGCTGGCACGGAACAGCGAGGCGCCCTGGTATCCCGAGGCGTACCACGCCATAAATTTTTTCAGCGTGAGGTAGGCCCGGCGCTTTTCGCGGTACTGCAATGCCAGTTCGAAGTGACGGTTTAGTAGTTTAGGAAAATCAAAGTCGACGGCTTCGCCGAGTAGCTCGCGGAAGATCCACGGGTTCTTTAGCGCGCCGCGACCGATCATTACCGCGTGCGAATAACCCTCGTTAATCCGTTTGTGTCCCTGGGCCGCTGTGATGATGTCCCCGTTGCCGATCACGGGAATGGGACTGATCGCCGCGATTTTTTTGATGATGTCCCAGTCCGCCTGCCCTGAGTAACCCTGGGCACGCGTGCGGCCGTGAATCGCCACCCACACCACGCCGGCCTTGGCCGCATTGTGTACGATCCGTTCCGCATTCACGCTGTCGTGATCCCAGCCCGTGCGAATCTTGATGCTGAGCGGAATCCGAAGGGCGGACTTCACCTCGTGTAACATGTCCGCCATCCTCTCCGGCTCTCTCAGCCACGCGGCGCCGGCACCGTCGCAAACGACCTTTTTCACGGGACAGCCGAAATTGATATCCACGAAGT